>NZ_JBFBBY010000061.1:0-44243 GCF_040682875.1 Amycolatopsis sp. NPDC051071
GACGGCCCAGCTTCCCGCTGGACGTACGGCCGAAAGGTCCGAGTACAACCCGGTACGAGGACCTTCCGGCCGCACGCCCAGCGGAAACCTGGATCCGCCGATACCCACGAAGGACTTCCGAAACCCACCACTAGGACGACGGGACGGCTTCCGGTGGCGGGAAGGCGTAGAAGCGCACCGACAGCTCCTGCACGCCCTCCACCGGACGTCGTCGCCGCCAGGAGAACCGCATGATCAGCTCGCGGTACTCGGCCTCCAGTTCCCGGAATTCGGCCTCGGTCAGCCGTGTCGACGTCCGCTGGGCCGTCGACCACGGGCCGAATTCGTTCCGGTTCGCCGCGGCCCAGGCCAGCAGTTCGACCTCTTTTTCGTACTTCGCGTCGAGGAAGGCGGTGACGCGCTCGCGGTCCGCGCCGTCGTAGTCGGACGGCTTCGGCTCGCGCAGGTCCTGCGGGATCGTGACCCATTCCCCCTTCCGGCCTTGGCGGACGAAACCGTTGTCCGCCAAGGTCTTCAGGCATTCCTTGACCTCTCTCACGGTGAGGTCGGTCTTGCTCACGATGGCCGCGTCCGTGCCGGGAAGCTCGCGGGTCACCTGCTGGTACCGCGGGTCGTCCCGCATCTCGATGTGGCGCAAGGTCACCGTCCGAGGCCGGATGGCACCGGCCAGCAGCCGTCGCGCGGCGAGGGCGAGCACCACGGCGATCGGCACCTCGACGAAGGCGGCGAGCGCGATACTGGTCCACCGTTCCGCCGACGTCCAGCCGAGCATGACGTCGAACCACGCGTCACAGCACAACAACGCCGCCGTGGCCGACAGAAGCGGGACGGCCGCCCTGCGCCGTCGCAAGCCGAGCCAGGCGCCTGCCGCGAAACAGAGCAGCAAGGCGATGTCGAAGCCGACCCAGGCCGTGCGCCACTGGCCGGTGTCGTATCGGTCGGGAAGGGTGTGCGCGAGATAGACGGTCCAGGGCACGAGGCAGACCGCCGCCCCGGCGAGCAGGGTCAGCAGTATCCGGCGGATCATGATCACGACGTTAGAACCCCGGCGGCGTCGAGGACATCCGGGCTTTTCCCTTGTCCTGTCTCAGGGTCAGCCGAGAGAACCGTCTTTACCGCTCAGGAGACTTGAGTCTCCACCCACTGGAGCCTTTACCGTCCACACTCATGACGATCAAGGTTCTGAACACCTACCCGGCGATGCGCGAGATCCTGCGCGCACCGCGTGCGGACCGCTCCGTGCTGCTCAAGGCGATGGCCGAGCCCGCCGCCGGGATGTACCGGTACTTCCCCGGTGAGGTCGACCTCGCCGCGATGCACGCGATGAGCTCGGGTTTCCCGCTCGACCGCGACGAAGAGCGCTGCCTCGAAGCGCTGGAGGCCCTGCATGACGCTGACGCGTGGAACCGCGTCCAGCACGCGCTCGACGACGCTCTTGCGGTGCAGATCGCGGCGACGCCCGGGCTCACGGTGCCGGAAATCATTGTCCTCATGGTCCTTGGCGACCCCGGTGACGCGCATTTCATGGGCCCGAACCTGGGGCTCTCGGCGAACGGCAGCGTGTCCGGCTACATCTACCTCAACTTCTGGCCCTACCCGGAGAACCTGGCGCGGCTGGAGGCGACGGCCGTCCACGAGCTGAACCACAACCTCCGGTACAGCCCCGGCGGAGTGATCTGGGACCCGGCAACGGTCACCGTCGGCGAGCAGATCTTGTCCGAAGGGCTGGCCGACGCGTTCGCCCGTCAGCTGTACGGCGACGAGCTCGGTCACACCCGGGTCGGAGTGCCGCATCTGCACGACGACGCGGTGTTCGCGAAGGTCGTCTCCGGCCTGGAGATCACCGGCATGCGGAACTTCGCGTCCTGGGTGCACGGCGACGAGACCGCCGCCCGCTACGGCGGCACACCCGTCGGCCTTCCGACCGGCGCTGGTTACGCCGTAGGCAACCGGCTCGTCGACGCCTACCTGGCCGCGACGGGCCGCACCGCCGCGGAAGCCCTGCTCGCGGATCGGCGCGAGGTCATCGACACCGCGCTCGACCGCCTCTCCTAGGACTCGCGGCGCCTCGACCGGATGGTGAGTGCGACCAGTGCGCCACCGAGGAGCAGCAGGAACAAGCCGGCGGTCAGCAGGCCACGAAGCTCGCTGCCGGTCGAGGCCAGCGGGCCGTTGTCGTTCGGACCGCCGCCGGGTGTGGTCGCACCCGGCTGTCCCGGCGTGGTGCCGGTGGTGACACCGGGCCCCGGTGTCGTACTCGACGTGCGGCTGCTCGATGTCGGCGAAGTACTGCTGCTGGACGACGTACTACTCGAAGGCGCCGTGCTGCTGGACGACGTACTGCTCGAAGGCACGCTGCTCGAAGTGGTACTGCTCGAACTCGTACTGCTGGTGGTCGTACTGCTTGAAGTGGTGCTCGACGAGGTGGTGCTCGACGACGTGGTGCTGCTGGAGGTCGTGCTCGTCGGCTCGCTGCTCGAAGTGGTGGTGCTGCTCGTCGGGCTAGACGAGGTCGTCGTGGTCGAGGTGCTCGTCGGTGAACTGGTCGTCGTGGTCAAGCTGGTTGAGGTGGACGAAGACGAAGTCGAGGTGGACGGCGTCGTCGTGATCGGCGCGCCGCAGTCGGGCAGGTCGCCGTCGAACGGGTAGTTGTGGAACTCCTGCCCGCCGCCACCGGCCTGCTCCGAGGAGTGCACCAGCGTGCCGGTGGTGAAGAAACGGCCGTTCATCCCGGCCGCGGTGATCGTCGCGGTGCTCCCCGGATCGCCGATCAGCACGCTGCCCTGGAACTGGGCGCCGCCGCCGATCTTCACCTTGGTGGCGTCCGGGAAGTTCCACAGGAGGCGCTCCCGCAGCTTGTTCAGCGGATCCTGGTCGTTCAGGTCGCCGGTGAAGGTGTTGATCGTCCGGGCCGCCCCCACCATGTTGACCAGGATCGTCGCCCCCGCCGGGATCCCCGCGAACTCGATGCCCTGCATGCCGCCGTTGGCCGAGGTCAGATCGAAGTCCACGGTGAACACCTGCAGCGCGGATTTCCCGTCCCCGGTGAAGAGGGTGCGGTATCCCTCGTTGCGCGCGGTGCCGGTGGCGGGCCGCGGCACGGCGTTGTCCCGGGCGTAGCACTGGCTCGCCACCCGCAGCTCGTCGCGAAGGCCGAGATAGGGCTTCGCCGCGTCCGCGTCCTTCACGAGTGTTCCGTTGACCGTCCCGGTGGCGGTGCCCGCGTGCCGGACGACTCCGTCCTCGGCGAGCAGCCGCTGGCCACTGGCGATGCTCACGTTCCCGCCGGAGGTGAGGAAATCCGCGCCGTCCGGTGGCGGGACCCGGGAACCGACGCCGGCGACGCCGACGTTGTAGACAGCGGAAACACCCTGGCGTTTGGCCATGTCGAAATCGCCGAGAACGACGACTCGTCCTTCGGCTTCCGCGGCCGCTTCGCGTACTCGGAAATCGCCACCGACATAAACGTTGATGCCATTGTCCCGGCCGGGATAGCCGCCGTTGTTCACCGGCGGGTACTTATCCGGGCAGGCGTCTCCGACGCAGGGGCCCAATCCGCCTGGCAACGGGGCGGCGGCCGCGCCACCGGTGACGACCAGTGCCGCCACGCACACCGCCGCGGCGGCACTGGCGGAAATCGCGGCGAACCGCCTTGCACGCATGGGGCGATTCTTATGCCAATCGACCGGGTGATCATAATCGGAAACCGGAATTACCCCCGACCGGGCGAGGGACGTTGAACCCGTCTGCTTGACTGCTGCCCGTGCCGTCCATTCGTGAAACCTCCGTCGAAGCGGAGTTCCTCGCGGTGGTCGCCCGGTACGCCGGACCGGCGCGAGGGGCCGGTCTGCTGGTGATCAGCGTGTTCGGGGTGCTCGCGACGCCGTCGGACGCGCTCCCCCTCGGCTTCGGGCTGCTCGCGCTGGCGCTGGTCGCCGCGGTGGCCGAGCATCGGACGGGAAGGACGGGCCGGGGCAGGCCGGTGGCGTTCACGCTGACATTGCTGCGTGCGGCGGCGATCTGCGGCACCCAATTCCTGACCGCGTCCGAAGCGGGGGAACTGAACCAGTGGGCACTGAACGTCCTCACCGTCACCGCGATCACCCTGCAATGGGAATGGCCGCCGCGAGTCACCGTGCCAGCCGTCGCCTGCCTGCTGGCGATCGAAGTCGTACCGCTCGGCTTCGACGGCGGCCTCCCGGTGGTGCTCCGGGTGCTCATCGAGGCGGCGCTCGCGCGGGTCGCCTTTCTCCTCCTGCTGCGAACGACACGGCGGGTCGACGACCTCCGCGAGCGGCGGGCCCGGCTGGCGCGCGAGGAATCGCTGGCGCTGGAACGACGTCGTCAGGAGCGGGAGTACCTGGCCGTCCTGCACGACACGGCGGCGGCCACCTTTCTCACCGTGGCGCAGCGCGGGGAAACCGCCGGGCCTGCCGAAGTCGCCGAGTACGCGCGGCGGGATCTGGCGATCCTCACCGGTGAATCCGGCCGAGGCAGTGTGGTCGATCTCGAATCCTCACTGCGCGGGGTGCTCGCGGAGAGCCGGGTGAAGGTCGACGCGCGGTGGGCGCCGCTTCCGCCGATGCCCGCGTCGGCGGCGCTCGCGCTGGTCCGGGCCGTGCGCGAGGCGCTGACGAACGTCGAAAGGCACGCGGGAGTGCGCGAGGCCGAGCTGACGGTCGAGGACGGCGTGCGGGTCACCATCCGGGATGAAGGCCGCGGTTTCGATCCGGCGGCGACCCCGGCGCAGCGGCGGGGTGTCCGTGGCTCGCTGGTCGAGCGCATGGCAGCGGCGGGCGGCCGCGCGAGGGTGACTTCCGCGCCCGGTGCGGGGACCACGGTGGAACTGGTGTGGCCCGATGGGTGAGACGGCGGACCGGGTGCTCGGCGGCTGCCGGATCGCGCTGCTGGTCGTGACCGCGGTGATCCAGGCCGGTCTCAGCCTTCCGGTGGTGACCGGGACAGCGAGCCGGTACGCGTTCGCGGTGCTGGGCGCGGTGCTCGTGGTCGCGGCGTTCTGGGTGCTGCGCGGCAGGCCGGTCCCCTGGCCCGCCGCGGTGACCGGCGGCGCCGTCGTACTGGCGGCGTCGGCGGTGGCGACCTGGTCGGTGCCACCCGGCGAACTGTTCGGCGACCGGCACTGGGTCTTCGGCCTGGCAGGCTGGCATCTGCTGATCCTGCTGCTGGACCGGCCGGGGGCCGCCGTCGTCGCACTCGGCGCGCAACTGGCGCTCACCGTCGTCCGGCTGGTCACCGCCGCGCCGACCGACCGGGCCGAGATCGGCGGGGTGGTGATCGTCGGGCTCAGCGTGATCACCTTCCAGATCGCGACGCTGGCGCTGGTCCGCGTCGTCAACCGCCGGGCAGGCGAGGCCGCGGAGGCGTCGGCCGAACGGGATCGGCTGCTCCATCGCAAAGCACTGGCGGAACAGCAGGAAGCCGACCAGCGGAACCGGTTCGCCGGTCAGCTGGGCGCCACCCTGCCGCTGCTCGCCGGGCTCGCCGACCGCACCCTGGACCCGCGCGACGAGGTGGTCCGGCGGCGGTGCGCGTTCGCGGCCACCCAGCTGCGGCGGCTGTTCGCGGAGAACGACGACGTCCCCGACCCGCTGGTGCACGAGGTCTCGGCGTGCGTCGACCTCGCCGAGCGGCGGGGACTGACGGTGACACTGGCCGTCAGCGGCGAAGCGGTACCCGTGCCGACGGCGGTCCGCCGCGCCCTGACCACCCCGCTGATGACCGCACTGGTGGCCGCCCGGTCACAGGCCAGGGTCAGCGTGCTGCGGACCGGCGACGAGATCCGGGTCGCGGCGATCACCGACGGTGAACCGGAAACCCGGCCGAACGGATCGGGCGCCGTCGACGTCGAATGGCACGCACTGGGAGAACGCTCGTGGATGGAGGCCAAATGGCGTACGGAACCGCGTTGACCGCAGTGGTCGTCGACGATCATCCGGCTGTGCGGGCCGGAGTCGTGCACTGGCTTTCCTCGGGAACCCCGCCGGTCACCGTGGTGGCCGAGGGCGAGGATGTCCGGGCCGCGTGGATCGGCGACGGCGCACAGGCCGACGTCGTCATCCTGGACCTGCATCTGAACAGCACCACCCCGGCGATGGGCGATCTGCGGCGGCTCACCGAGGCGGGCCGCCGCGTCGTCGTCTACTCGATGCGGGCCGACGACGAGACCGTCCTGCAGTGCCTGGAACTCGGCGCGCTGTCCTATCTCACCAAGGCCGAAGGCGCGGAACACCTCCTCGAAGCCGTCCGCGCGGCAGCCGCCGACCGGCCCTACACGCCACCGTCACTGGCGGGCGCGCTCGCCGGGGACCGCTCGGAGCGGCGTCCCGCCCTTTCCGCGCGGGAGACGGAGGTGCTCATCGAGTGGTTCCAGTCGGAGTCGAAGGACTTCGTCGCGCACCGGCTGGGGATCTCGCCGAACACGGTCAACTCGCATCTCGAGCGGATCCGCGTCAAGTACGCGCAGATTGGCAGGGAGGCCCCGACCAAGGCCGCGCTCGTGGCGCGGGCGATCCAGGATGGGCTGATCGGCGTAAGCGATTTGTGATGGCTTGTGGTGCGAACGGCCCACACCGCCGGGTGCCCTCGGCGATTACGGTGCGTGGCGAGAACGCCGGAGCCGATTCGGCGGGGAGTCCGAGGAGATCCATGAAGTCCGACCGCATCGCCCTGTTCGCCACCGGCTGCGCCGCCGTGCTGCTGCTTTCCGCGTGCGGCGGTAAGGAAGAGGCGGGCAGCCCCGTGCCCGCCCCCGCGCCCGCTCCCACCTCCGCTCCCGCGTCTTCGCCCACGACCAGCGGCACCCTCCCCGTCGGAAACCCCGACGCCACCGCCCCCGGCACCGAGCTGAAGGTCGGCGACCGTGCCGTCGTCCCGTTCAAATACGGCAACGACAAGGCAGGCACCATCGCGATCACCGTCAAGACGATCGAGCTCGGCGCCAAGGAGGACCTCGCCGCTTACGGCGACAAGGCCAAGGGCATGACGCCGGTGTACATCCGGATCTCCGTGGAGAACGTCGGCGGCACGGACCTCACCTACAGCTCGGTGCGGCTGCGCGCGGTGGGCCCGGACGGCAAGGGCACCGGCGTGATCATCACCGGCGAAACCCCGAAGTGCCAGTCCGAGTCGGCGAAGAAGGACTTCAAGACCGCCGGCGCGACCTACGAAACCTGCGGACTGCAGGCCGTCAAGGACGGCGACGACGTCGGCGGCGCGACCTACGGCGACGGTGACGGCTACAAGGACAAGCCGGTCATCTGGAAGAAGTAAGGTGGCGTCCGGCCTTACCCCTCGGTCTCAGCGGAACGCGGCGATGGAGCGTGCGGTCCAGTCGGCGAAGGGGCGCGGGGCGCGGCCGAGGACACGCTGGACGTCCGGGCTGACGCGCAGCTCGGCCGGGAGCGGGGCGCCGATGATGTCCAACGTGTCGTCGGCGAGTTCGCCCGGCATGCTCTGGGTCATCGCGGCCTTGGCCTCTTCGCGGGTGAGCTCCTGAAACCGCACCGGCGAGCCCAGCGCGTCGGCGATGACCGCTGTCTGACGGCGGGGCGTGATCACCTCGGGACCGGTCAGTTCGTACACGCCGCCGTTGTGCTGGTCATCCACCAGACAGGCCGCCGCGACTTCGGCGATGTCCGCCGGGTCGATGATCGGCACCCCGACGTCGCCGAAGGGTGCGGCGACGACTCGCTGCGAGCGGACGGATTCGGCCCACCACAGGGCATTGGAGGCGAAACCACCCGGCCGCAGGATGGCCCAGTCCAAACCGGACTCCCGCAGCGTGTCCTCCAGCGCGCGCATCGCGATCCGCGTCGTGCCGAAGGGCCTGGTCACCACGCCCAGTGTGGAAAGCAGGACGACCCGGCGGACCCCGTTGGCCGCGGCTTGCCGGATGACGTCGGCGGGGTTCGCTCCGGCGGCGTGCAGCTCTCCGGACAACAGCAGGAACAACGCTTTCGCCCCGGCCAGCGCGGGTTCGAGGCCGGCCGGGCCGGCCAGATCGGCCGCCACATGGCGGACGCCGTCCGGCATCGCCGCCGCGTGCCGCGACACCGCCGTCACCTGCTCCCCCGCCTCGGCCAGCGCTCGCGTCAGCGGCAGGCCCACATTCCCGGTAGCTCCGGTCACCACGATCATGTTCAGCTCCTTGTCCTCTTGGTCTTCGTGTCCATGACGCTAGGACCCGGGCTAACTTTTGGTAAGGACATACCCTGAGGTAAGCTTATGACATGGCAGGAGGCGCGCAGCTCACACAGGACGGGTCAGAGCGGGGTTATGAGGTGTTTCACACCGACTGCCCCGCACGGGATGTGATCGATCACGTCACCAGCAGATGGGGTGTCTGGGTGCTGATCTCCTTGCGAAACAACGACCTCCGGTTCTTCGAACTGCGCGAGAGCATCCGGGGCATCAGCGAGAAGATGCTCGCGCAGAGCCTGCGTGCGCTGGTGCGGGACGGCCTGGTCTGGCGGAAGGTCGAGCCGACGACACCACCCCAGGTCACCTATGGGCTGACCGAGTTCGGCCGGGAGATCGGCGAGCCGCTGACGGAACTGTTCGACCGGGTCACCCAGCGGCTGGCGCCGCACGGCTCCTGACCAGGACCGCCATTAGAGGACTAATCGCGCGGGTAGGTCCGCCTCGCGAACGTCATAAGGGGTCCCCATAGGACAAATTTCGTCCTATGGGGACCCCTCATGACATCCCGACCACGTCCCGACCACGTCCCGACCACGTCCCGGCCACATCCCGGCCACATCCCGGCGCCGCACCGGTGAAAGTACGGAGCGGACCGCCATTAGAGGACTAATTGCGGCTAGTGGGCGCCCACGGGCCGTGGCGAGCTGATTCGCCGCACCGCGTTCGCGCACGCCAGCGACTCCAGCAGCGGGACAGTGCGTTCCCAGCCGAGGCAGGCGTCCGTGATGCTCAGGTCGGGCCGGGGCCGCTCGGCGCCGACGTCCTGTCTGCCGTCGGACAGGTACGACTCGATCATCACCCCGGCCAGCGCGTCGTTGCCCGCGGAGATCTGGTCCGCCAGATCCGCGACGACGACGGGCTGGCGGTTGTGGTCCTTGCCGCTGTTGCCGTGCGAGGCATCGACGACGAGGCGATGCGGTAGCCCGGCGGCGGTCAGCGCGTCCATGGCGTCGGCGACGGCGTGGGCGTGGTGGTTTGGTTTCGGGCCACCGCGCAGGACGAGGTGGGCGTCCGGATTGCCGGTGCCGCGCAGGATTCGGATGCGCCCGTCCGCCGCGACGCCCGGGAACACATGCGGCAACCCGGCCGCTCGTACCGCGGCGACCGCGGTGTCCAGTCGGCCGGAGACGCAGTTCTTCATCCCGACCGCCATCGGCAGCCACGACGCCAGATGCCGGTGCGGCTGGCTGGCCACGGTCCGGGCGCCGATCGCGCCCCAGCTGATGGTGTCCGCGAAGTACGGTGCGAGGAACGGGTCGACGAATTCGTACGCCAGCGGTAGCCCGGTCGCCGCCGCGTCGGCGAGGAACCGCCTGCCGATCCGCACCCCGGACGCGAGGTCGCCCTTGCCGTCGAGGGTGGGGTCGGGTGCCAGTCCGGTCCAGCCCGAGACCGTCCGCGGTTTCTCCAGATAGGCACGCAGGACCACGACGAGGTCGTCGGCGAATCTGCGTGCGGCACGGGCGAGCAGGTGCGCGTATTCGACGGCGGCGGCGGGATCGTGCACCGAGCACGGTCCCACCACGACAAGCAGGCGGGTGTCACGCCGGGCGAGTACGTTCGCGACGGTTTCGCGGTGCCGGGCGATCTCGTCCGGTACGACGCCGCTCACGGCCACCTCGGCCGGACTGGGCAGGGTGTCCTGGTCAGGCATTCGCATGACCTTTCTCCTTGTCGGGGGCGGCCACCCCGGCCCGGGGCAGCCGCGTCGCACCGGCGACCGCCACGACGGCGAGGCCGAGAACACACCAGAAAGCGTCGGCGAAGGCCCCGGCGACATCTGGGCCGCGAGCGGCCAGCCGGGCCTGCAGCACCACGGCCAGCACCGCGGTGCCGACCGAGCCGCCGAGTGTGTTGAGCAGGGTGAGCGCCCCGGCCGCGCGGGGCAGCCGCGCGGGTTCGACCCGGCGGTAGACGATCGTCATCACCGGCGCGCCGATCAGCGCCGCGCCGAAACCGCGGAACAGCAGGGAAACCGCGATCACCCAGTCCGGGAGTCCCGGGCCGAGCTGGGTGAAGGGAGCGGTCCCGACGGCGACCAGCCCGATACCGCTCAGCACCAGGGCGCGTGGCGAGATCCGGTCGACGAGCCGGTTCACCAGCACCGACCCGGCGGCGGCGCCGATACCCTGTGGCACCAGCAGCAGCCCGGTGTCCCAAGTGGACAGTCCGGCGCCGCGCTGGAGGTACAGCGGGAGCAGGAACATCGTGCCGAACACCGACGCGCCGAGCAGGACCAGTGCCAGTGCGGCGACCCCGAACGGCGGCCGGGTGAACAGTCGCGGATCGAGCAAGGGTGCTTCCGCGCGCAGACCGTGCCGGACGAACGCCGCGAGCATCACCGCGCCCACCGCGACCGCGGTTCCGGCGACCACCGGCGTCCCCCGCTCGAACCAGGTGAGCCCGAAGACCACTGCCGCGAGCCCCGGCGAAAGCAGCAGCGCGCCCCGGAAGTCGAACCGGTCACCGCGGCCGCCGGGCACCCCGGCCGGGACCCAGCGCGGCGCCAGTACCACGGCCACCACCCCGACCGGCAGGTTTACGTAGAACAGCCACGGCCAGTCGGCGACCGCGAGGATCGAACCGCTCGCCAACGGACCGAGCACCGGCGACAGCAGCGGCACCAGGCCGACGACGCTGATCACGCGGCCGATCCGGTCCGGCCCGGCGGCACGCGCCAGCAACGCCTGACCGGTCGGGGGAAGCAGGCCACCCGCGAGCCCTTGCAGCACGCGGAAGGCGATGAGCGCGGGCAACGTCGGCGCCAGTGCGCACAGCAGCGACGCGATCAGGAACACGACGACCGCGGTGATCCACACCCGCCGTCCGCCGAACCGGTCGGCGAGCCAGCCGGACGCCGGCACCGCGGTGACGACGGCCAGCAGATAAGCCGTGGTCACCCACTGGACACCGGTGACCGGCGCGCCGAACTCGTCGGCGAGGGTGTCGACGCCGACCGAGACGATCGTGCTGTCCAGCGTCGCCATGAACGTGCCCAGCACCAGCACGGCCGCCGTGCGCCACAGCGTGGCGTCGACCGGACGCGCGCTCACCGCTCTCCCAGGAACTCGACGGCGTCGCCGTCCAGCCAGGACGGCAGCTCCCGCAGGAACCGGACCAGGTCGTCGGCCAGCGGCCGCGGGTCCCGCGCGTACAGGACGCCTTCCCATCCGTTCTCGCCGGGCACGACGGTGACACTCACCGGATGGTGCGTCCGTTCGCGGAACCGGGTGCCGGTGACGGCCAGGCCGGGTGCCGGTTCGCGGAGCTTCGCCGGATCCACCGGGTAGTTCTCGAAGACGAGCAGGCTGTCGAACAACCGCTCACGGCCTGCCAGCGCCGCGAGTTCGGGCAGCCCGATCTGGTGGTGCCCGGCCATCGCCTGCTGCCGCGTCTGCAGATCGGCCAGCGCCTCCGCGACCGTGCCGGTGAACCGGGCCCGTACCGGGACACTGTTCGCCAGCAGGCCGATGATCTCTTCGATACCGTCCACTTCGGACGTCCGGTTCGAGGTCATCACCCCGAAACTGACGTCCCGCCGACCGGCCCTTGCCGCCAGGACTGCGGCCCAGGCGCCTTGCAGCAGGGTGTTGGCGGTGAGCCCGCGTGCCGCGCCGAGCCGGGTCAGCACCCGCACGAGCTGACCGTCCACAGTGAACACGACGGGTTCGGCCGGTCCACCGGACTGTGACAGGTGATCGCCTTCGGGGAGCCCGTCGAGTTCGGCCCGCCAGGCCCGGACGTCGGCGGCGTGGTCGCGGGCGGTGAGCAGCCGGGTGTACCGGGCCAGCGGGATCGGCTCCGGCAGCGGCGTCCCCGCGTAGAGCGCGAACAACTCACCGAGGACGCGTGGGGCGGACCAGCCGTCGGACAGCAGGTGGTGGCTGGTCAGCACGAGCCGGTGACGGCCGGGCCCGTGCCGCAGCACGGTGACCCGCCACAGTGGACCGTTCGCCAGGTCGAAGCGTTCGGCGAGGTCCTCGTCCAGCACCCGCTCGGCGTCCTCTTCGGACACTTCACAAACCCGGAACCCTCCTTCCGGAGCCGCCGGGACGACCTGGACCTCGTGTGACGGCGGGAAGAGCGCGCCAAGGTGAGGATGCCGTCGCACCAGCGCGGACGCCGCCGCACGCAATGCCTCGACGTCGAGGTCACCGGACAGTGCGAACGCGGCCTGCACCGGGTAGGGATCTTCGCTCGCGGCACGGGACTCACGCAGGATCACCTCCTGCAACGGCGTCAGCGGCAAAACCTCGCCTGGTCCCGGTGGGTCGGCGGCGAGTTCCTCCAGCGCCCGGCGGAAATGCTCGCCCAGCGCGGTGATCTCGTCGCCGGTGAACAACGCGGACGGCCAGGTGAAGCGGACGCCGAGCGTGCCGCCGTCGGGGACCATCGCGTTCACCGTCAGCGCGTGCGGCAGCGGCAGCTCCGCGCCGCCACCCGAGCCGAGCGGATCGGCGTCCGGCGGGCGCTGCCACGGCGTTTCGGCGACCGGTGCCGCCGGGAACCGCCCGAGGTAGTTCCACGCGACTTCGGGCCGAGGCCCCGGGACGCCGAGGATCCCGTGGCCGAGGCCGTCGCCGGCGGCACGCAAGTGGTCGCGCACCGCCCGCAGCGCGTCCGGCAGCGAACCCGGCGGCGGGGTGATCCGCGCCGGATGCACGGCGGTGAACCAGCCGGCGGTCTGCGCGAGGTCGACGGTGCCGGTGAAGTCCGGCGTGTGCCCGGGCCGCCCATGACTCTCGACGGCGACGAGCAGATCGGCTTCGGTCCCGCGCCACGCGGCGATCGCACGGGCGAGCGCGGTCAGCAGCACGCTGTCCGGGCCGGTGCGGTAGGCGGCGGGCAACGCGGTGAGCACGGCGTGGGTCGTCTCCCGGCCGATGTCGATCCGGTGATGCCGCGCGGTCGCCACGGTGTCGCGTGCCGGGTCGAGCGCGGCGCGGCCGAGCCTGGTCGCGGGCGCGGCGGCGATCGCCTGCCAGTACGGCAGTTCGTCCTGCCGGGCCGGTGCGGCGGCCCGCAGCGAACGCGCCCAGCCGAGGAACGACTGCCCGCGCCGGGGCAACGTGTTGCCGTGGAAGGCCTGTTCGACGTCGTCGAGCAGCACACGCCAGGTCACCGCGTCGGCGACGAGGTGGTGTGCCACCAGCAGCAAGCGGCCCGGCCGGTCTTCGCCCGCGTCCACCAGCACCGCTCGCAGCAGTGGACCGGTCCGGGGATCCATCAGCGCCTGGATCCGCTCCGCGTGCCCGTCGAGCAGTTCGCGCAAGCCGGCGTCCTGCGCGGTGACGGCGGTGAGCACCGTCTCGGCGGTCACGGCGCCGACGTCGGGGATCCGCAGCGCGTCCTCGACCAGATGCGCCCGCAGGACGTCGTGCCGCGCGAGGACGGCGTCGAGCACCGAACGCCACCGTGGCACGTCGTCGGCCGAAGGGACGCAGATCTCCACCCACTGGCAGAACCCGTCGGCCGTCTTTCCCGCGCGCAGCAACAGATCACGCATGATCGGGGTGAGCGGCGCGTCGCCGGCCGCGGGAGCTTCCTCGGCCCGTTCGGGTTCACCACAGCGCGCGGCGATCCCGGCGACCGTGCCGCCCTCGAGGACGTCGCGTGCGGTCAGGTGCAGGCCTTCGCGGCGGGCACGGGACACCACCCGCAGCGACGCGATGCTGTCCCCACCCGCTTCCAGGAAGCCGTCGTCCAGGCCGACACCGGGGCCGAGCAGGTCGCGGACCACGCGCAGCAGCACGGTTTCCGCAGGAGTCACCGGTTCGCGGCCGCCCGCCGGACGCGCTTCGGGCGCGGGGAGCGCGGCCCGGTCGAGTTTGCCGCTCGGGCCCAGCGGAAGCCGATCGAGCGGCACGAACGCGGTAGGCACCATGTACGCGGGCAGATCCGCGGCGAGGTACTCACGCAGCGCGGCCGGATCGGGCTCGGCGCCGTCGACAGGTACAAAGTAGGCGATCAGCCGGTCTTCGCGGACGATCACGGCGGAGGCGCGGACGTCATCGTGCGTGGTCAGCGCGGTTTCGATCTCGCCGAGTTCGATCCGGAACCCGCGCAGTTTGACCTGATGGTCGGCACGGCCGAGGAAGACGAGCTGGCCGTCCGGCCGCCAGCGGACCAGGTCGCCGGTGCGGTACATCCTCCCACCCGTCACCCGGCCACCACCCCCCGCGGAGGCGCCGCGCGCCGCAGTGTTTTCGAGCGGGCCGAACGGATCGGCGACGAACCGTTCGGCGGTCAGCGCGGCGCGGCCGACGTACCCCTGTGCCAGCTTCGGCCCGGCCAGGTACAACTCGCCGGTGACGTTCGTCCCGACCGGAAGCAAACTGCCGTCGAGGACGTACGCGCGCACCTCCGGATCCGGGCGGCCGATCGGCAGCGGGCCGGGGTCGGCCGGGTCGTAATGCCAGGTCACCGAGTTGATGGTGACCTCGGTAGGCCCATAGGCGTTGAACAGCGCACGCCGGTTTCCCCAGCGCCGCGCCAATTCGGGGTCGAGGCGTTCGGCGCCGACGACGAAGAACACGTCCGGGTCGACGGTCGCGTCGTCGGGCATCGCCGACAGGAACGACGGCAGCAGGTTGAGCCCGGTGACGCGGTGCTCGGCGGCGTAGGCCAGCAGGTCGTCGCCGGAGACACGCACCTCCTCCGGCGCGATGACCGACGTGCCACCGGACAGCAGCGGCAGCATGAACTGCCAGAACGCGACATCGAAACTCGTCGACGCGAAATGCAGGTACCGCTCGGCGGTCCCGATGCCGACGATGTCCTCCTGCAACGCGATCAGGCTCGGGATTCCCCGGTGCGGAATCGCGACGCCCTTCGGTTTGCCCGTCGTGCCGGAGGTGTAGATGACGTACGCGAGCGAGTCTTCGGTGGTACTCACGCGCGGATTCGTGTCCTCAGCGGACAGTTCGGCCGGGTTCACCACGGGGACACCGTCGACGTCCGAAGTGGACACGACGGCGGCGGGCTTGATGTCGTCGAGCATGTAGGCCAGCCGGTCGGCCGGATAGTCCGGGTCCATCGGCACGTGCACCGCACCCGCCTTGATCACGCCGAACAACGCGACCACGAGGTCGACGTCGCGGCGCAGCAGCACGGCGACCGGATCCTGCGGCTTCACCCCGGCGGCGATCAGCGTGTTGGCGAGCCGGTTGGCGCGCCGGTCGAGTTCCGCGTAGGTCAGGCGGCGGTCGCGGCACACGACGGCTTCGGCGTCCGGCGTCTCGCGGACCCAGCGGCCGAACTCCTCCAGCATGCCGCCGCGTTCACGCCGGGGTTCCGGACCTTCGCCGAAGCGCAGCATCGCGCGTTCTTCTTCGGCGTCGAGCGCGCGCAGCCGGGCGACCGGACGCGCCGGATCGGCGACAATCTCGTGCAGGACCGCGCGCAGCCAGCGGCCGTACGCCTCGGCCTCGTCCCGGGTGAAGGCCTGGGGCTGGTAGCCGAGCCCGACGGTGAACTCGTCGCCGGGCAGCACGATCACGGTGAGCGGGTAGTGCGTGGCGTCGGTGATGTCGACGCCGGTGAGGTCGAGGCCCGGCGCCAAGGTGGTGCGGGCACGGCTGGAGAGCGGGAAGTTCTCCATCACCAGCATCGTGTCGAACAGGTCGCCGACACCCGCCGCGCGCTGGATGTCGGGCAGCCCGGCGTGGTGGTGCTCGGTGAGCCGGACGCTTTCGGTGTGCACACGTTCCAGCACGGTGACCGCGGTGTCGTCCGCGTCGAACCGGACCCGGACGGGGATCGTGCTGCCGAGCTGCCCGATCATCCGCTCGACGCCGGGGACGTCGGCCGGGCGCCCGGACACCGGGCAGCCGAAGACCACGTCGCGACGGCCGGTCAGGCGGGCGAGCAGCACACCCCACGCGGTCTGGAACACCGTCGTCGGTGTGATTCCCCGGCCGCGGGCGAAGGCGCGCAGCCGTTCGCTGAACTCCTCGCCCAGCTCGACGGTGACCCGCTCCGGACGCTCCACAGTGGACTCGACGGAGGCGGGTGCGAGCCGCGTTCCCTCGTCGAGACCGGCGAGGGCCGCACGCCAGGCTTCCAGCGCCGCGTCCGGAGCGCGTTCACCCAGCACCCGGTGGTACTCCGCGAGCGGCGGGGCGACCGGGGCCGCCGGGCCGCCGCCGAGTTCGGCGTAGGTGGCGAGCAGGGTCCGGCCGACCAGCGGCATCGACCAGCCGTCGAGCAACGCGTGATGGTTGGTGAGCACCAGACGGTGCTCGTCCGGGCCGAGCGTCAGCAGCAGGAACCGGATCAACGGCGGGGTCGCCGGATCGAACGGGCGGGCCAGCTCGGCACGGCATTCGTCCGCGACCTGCTCCGGTGACGCGTTCGCCTGCCGCCAGTCGAGCGAGACCGCCTCGGGCACCACCTGGACGACTTCGCCCGCATCGGTGGTGTGCAAGTGGACACGCAGCGCGGGATGCCGCCGCAGGACTTCCGCCGCGGCCTCGCGCATCCGCTCGGCGTCGAGCTCACCGCTGAGCAGGGTCATCGCCTGCACCACGTAGACGTCGGTGTCGTCGACGCCGCGTGCCATGGTGTGGAAGGAAAGCCCGGTCTGCAACGGGGTCGCGGGCAGGACGTCCTCGATCCGGCCCCGGCGCTCCAGCAGGTCGATGTCGGCCTGATCGAGCCCGGCCAGCGGCAGATCCGACGGCGTCAGCCCGCCGCCGTCGGGGCCGATCCGGATGGCGTGCGCGACGAGGGCGTCCAGCGCCCGCGACCACGCTTCCTGAAGTGCCGCAACGCTTTCCGTCGACAGGACCTCGCCGGCGGCGGTCCATTCGACGGCAAGGCGCGGATGTCCGTCCTCGCGGACGAAGCAGTTCAGCGCCAGCACCTGCTCCAGCGATTTGGCCGCCGGTTCGCTGACCGCGAACGGGTCTTCCTCCGGCAACCGCCAGCCGGTACCGGGCAGCGCGGCGAACCGGCCGAGGTAGTTCAGGACGACGTCCGGTGGCGGGACGGCGGCGAGTTCGTCCCTGGCCAGCGGGTCGAGGTAACGCAGGACGCCGAAGCCGACACCGTTGTCCGGCACCGCGCGTTTGGCTTCCTTGGCGGCCCGCAGGAGCTTCCCGAGCGCGTCGCCGCCCGCGAGCGCGCTGTCGAAGTCCGCGGTCGCGGCGACCGCGGTGGCCGGCACCCGCAGCGGATGCTCGGCGGTGAACCAGCCGACGGTGCGGGACAGGTCCAGTCCATGCTGATCACGGCCGTGCCCTTCGAGTGACACGGTTTCCGCCTCGGCCGGGGTCTCGCGCCACGACCGCAGTACCAGCACGAGCGCGGCGAGCAGGACGTCGTCCGGACCGGCGCGGTAGGCCGTGGTCAGGCCGGTGAGCACCGCCTCGGTCTGCTCCGGCGACGCGACGGTGACCGATCGCCGCGCCGTCGCGACCGTGTCGGTGCTCCGGTCGAGGGGCCGGTGCCCCAGCCGCGGACCGTCCAGAGCCCCGCGCCAGTGGTCGAGTTCGCCGCGCCGGGCACCCGAGCTGCCCTGTTCGGCGAGCCGCAGCGCGTGCTGCCGCCACGACGTCCCAGCCGGTTCGAGCACTTCGCCCGCGCAGGCGGCACGCAGATCCGGTAGGAGGATCCGCCAGGAGACGCCGTCGATCGCCAGGTGGTGGAGCACGATGACGAGGTGGCCGGGCAGCAACGCGACCCGGAGCACCCCGGTTTGGAGGTCAAGGGTGGCGGCGAGTTCCCCGGCGACTTCCGCCGGGTCCCCGGCCGCTTCCGTGACGACGTTCTCGGCCCGCACGGAACCCCGTTCGCGGACGCGCAATTCGCCTGCCAGTCGCAGGCGGAGGGTGTCGTGGTGATCCAGAACCGTTTGCACACCGGCGATCAGCCGGTCGAGCGGCAGGTCCTCGTCGAGCCGCAGCGCCGTCCATTGCGTGTAACCGGCGACGACCGTGGTGTCGGGATGCGGGCCGAGCAGGGCGCGGACGATCGGCGGCGCGGGCACCACGCCGACGGGTTCGTCCGGAGTGTCCGCACCGCCGCCGAGTTCGCGGCTCGCCGCCGCCAGCGCCTCGAAACTCCGTCGCGCCAGCAGATCCCGCGGTCGCAGGTCAAGGCCGTGTGCACGCAGCCTGCTGCTGACGCTGATCGCGGTGATGCTGTCGCCGCCCAGTGCGAAGAAGTCGTCGTCGACGGCGACCTTGTCGACGCCGATGACCTCGGCGATGGTCGCGCACAGTACGCGTTCGCGTTCGGTGGCGGCGGTCCGCCCGGCGGCCGCACGCGGGGCGGGCAGCGCGGCGCGGTCGATCTTTCCGTTGGAGGTCAAAGGCAGTGTGTCGAGGACGACGACAGCGGCGGGGACGAGATGCTCCGGCACCCGCATCGCGAGTTCCGTGCGGACGTCGTCCGGGACGACGTCGCCGACGACGTATCCGATGAGCCTCGGCCCGCGCACCGCGGCCGCCGCCGCGCGCACACCGGGCAGTGCGGCCAGCGCGGCTTCGACCTCGCCGAGTTCGACGCGGTGGCCGCGCACCTTCACCTGTCCGTCGCGGCGGCCGAGGTACTCCAGCCCGCGGCCGGGCACCCAGCGAGCGAGGTCACCGGTGCGGTACATCCGGTCGCCGGGCGCACCGAACGGGTCCGCGAGGAACCGCTCCGCGGTCGCGCCGGGACGGCCGAGATAACCACGCGCCAGATGCGGCCCGGCTAGATACAACTCGCCGGGCGTCCCCACCGGCACTGGGCGCAGGGCGGCGTCCAGCACCCGGACGGCGGTGCCGGGGACGGCGGCCCCGATCGTCGGTTCGCCGTCGTCCAGCCAGGATCCGGCACCGTCCACAGTGGCCTCGGTGGGCCCGTACATGTTGCGGGCGCGGACACCCGACTCCGCGACACGGCGCCACAGTGCGGGTGGAGTCGCCTCGCCGCCGAGCACGAGCAGGGCGGGCGCGTGCTCACCGTCGAGCAGCCCGGCGTCGATCAGCGGGGCGGCCATCGACGGCGTGGTGTCGACGACGTCGATCCGGTCGCGCCGGTAGGCGGCCAGCAGGTCGTCGGCATCGCGGGCGACGTCGGTGCCGTAGACGTGGAGTTCGTGGCCGAACAGCAGCCACATCAGCTGGTCGAGCGCGGAGTCGAAGGCGAACGAGTAGGTGTGCGCGACCCGCAGCCGCCGCCCGGCGGCCCGCTCGGTCTCGGCGACCGTGGTCGCGCGGTGATGGCGCAACAACGTCGCCAGCCCACCGACGCGACCGAGTACGCCCTTGGGACGGCCGGTCGAACCGGAGGTGAAGATGACGTACGCCAGGTGCTCCGGATGACGCGGTATCGACAAGGGCGATGAGTCCAGTGTGGACAGATCGGTTTCGCCGAGCAGCAGGTATGGTCCGGGCACGATGTCCGCGTCGTCGGCGATCGTGAGCACGGCACCGGCTTCGGCGGCGAGCTCCCGAAGCCGTTCGACCGGATGGGCGAGATCCAGCGGCAGGAACGCGGCACCGGCGTCGAGCACCGCCAGCAACGCGACGACGAGATCCGCGGAACGCGGCAGGGCCAGTGCCACGACGTCGTCGGGCCCGATACCGCGAGCCCGCAAGGCCCGCGCGAGCCGGTGGACCCGCGCGACGAGTTCTCCGGCGGTCAGCCGTTCGTCACCGTAGACCAGAGCGACCTGTTCGGGCTCGAGTTCGGCGAGCAATTCCGGTACACCAACGAGTTCACCGTCCGGGGCGGGCGTCGACCACGCCTTCAGCAGGGCGTCCCGCTCCCCCGCCGGAACCAGATCGACACCGCCGACCACCGGGCCGTCCGGTTCGGTCAGCGCGGTGATCAGGCAACGCAACGCGGTCAGCTTGGCATCGACGGCGGTCTGGTCGTGGGTACGCGCGTCGACCTCGAAGCCGAGCAGCAGCCCGCCTTCCGAGGTGGGCAGCACGCTGAGCCCCATCTCTTCGGGCGGCCCGCCCGCGACGTTGCGCATGGTGCCGTGAGCGCCCGCGAAATCGAGTTTCAGGTCGAACGCCTTGAGGTTGATACCCCGGCCGTGCAGCAGCGCTCCCGCGCCAGGGACAGCCAGCTCCTGCGGCAGGTCCTCACCGCGATACCGCTGGTGGGTCCGCATCTCCTTCAAAGAACCGGTCACCCTCGCCACCAGCTCGGCAGGCTGGTCCCGCGGGTTCACCGTCACCCGCAGCGGCAGCACGTTGACCGCCATCGCCGGAGTCCGCAACGCGGCACCTTCACGGCACATCAACGGCATCGCGAACACGACGTCGGTCCAGCCGAGCACGCGATGCAGGAACGCGGCGTAGCAAGCGATCAGTGCGTCGCCCCAGGTCGTCCCGGCCCGTTTTCCCAGTTCCCGCAGACGAGCCACGTCCGAAGCGGGCAGGACCGACCGCGCGGTCACCGTGCTTTCGGGCGGGCCCGGCGCGCTCCCGCCGTCGTCGAGGTCCGGCAACGGCGTGAACCGTGAGCGCCAGTACTCACGGTCGCGCTCGAACCGTTCGCTCTCCCGGTAGGCGTGGTCGGCCTCGACGAGGTCCGCGAACCGCGCGAACGTCGAAGCCGGCACATCTTTCCCTGTAACCACAGCGGTGTAGCGGGCCGCGGTGCGGCGCGCGAGCATCGCCGCGGTGTAGCCGTCGAACACGAGATGGTGCCCGAGCTGGGTGAACCACACGTGCGACTCCGAGAGCCGCAGCACGAGATGCGCGAAGAGCGGCCGGTCCACCATTTCGCGGCAGGTTTCGGCGACCCGGCGGCGTTCGGCCTCGACGCGTTCGTGCGCCGCGGCCACCGGATCGGCCTCACCACACAAATCCACCACGTCCGGAAGCGGCACCGGTCCGGCATCCACGCGCTGCCGCGGCCCGTCCGGTGTCTCGAAGACCCGCAGCCGCAGGCTGTCGGCCTCCTCGACGGTCGCCCGGATCGCCTCCGCCAGCACACCGACATCGACCGGACGGTCGCCGGTAACTTCCACGACGTCGCCGACGACGTAGTAGGGCGAATCGGGTTCCAGTCGCTGCGCGGTCCAGATGCCCAGCTGGGCACCGGTGAGGCCGAGGGCGTTGTTCATCTCGTGACTCCAGGAATCGAGGGGTCGCGCTCAGAGCGAGGGCACGACCATCGGGGTACCGGTCACCGGGTCGGGCACGACGACACTGGGGAGATCGAAGACCTCCTTGATCAGCTCGGCGTCGACGATCTCGGCGGGCGCGCCTTCGGCGATGATCCGGCCGTCCCGCAAGGCGACGAGGTGGTCGGCGTAACGGCAGGCCTGGTTGATGTCGTGCAGGACGGCGATCACCGTGCGGCCCTCGTCGCGCAGCCGCCCCAGCAACTCCAGCAGCTGGTACTGGTGCGCGATGTCGAGGAACGACGTCGGTTCGTCCAGCAGCAGATACGGCGTCCGCTGCGCCAGCACCAGCGCCACCCACACGCGCTGACGCTGGCCACCGGACAGCTCCTGCACCGGCCGGTCGGCGAGCCCTGCCACCCCGGCCGCGGTCATCGCGTCGATCACCGCGCGTTCGTCCGCTTCGGACCACGACGCGAACAGCGACTGATGCGGGAACCGGCCGCGAGCGACCAGTTGCCGGACGCGGACGTCCTCCGGGGCGACCGGATCCTGCGGCAGGAAACCGAGTTCCCGCGCCAAACCCTTGCGGGGGAGGGAACCGACCTCTTCGCCGTCCAGCAGGACCTGCCCCTCGGCCGGGCGGAGCAGCCGGACGAACGCACGCAGCAAGGTCGACTTGCCGCAGGCGTTCGGTCCGACGACGGCGGTGAACGCCGCGTCGGGCACGTCGAGACTCAGCCGGGTCGAAACGACCCGGTCGCCATAGCGCAGGGTGAGGTCTCGCGCGGTCAAACGGGCACTCATCTGCGCCGAACCTCCTTGGTGAGCAGCCAGATCAGGTAGCCGCCGCCGATCACGGTGCTGACCACACCGACCGGCAGCGCTTCCGGCGCGAGCAGCATCTGGGCGGCCAGGTCGGCGGCGGTCAGCAGGACGGCACCGGTGAGTGCCGCGGGCAGCAGGCCGATACCGGGGGTGCGGGCGAGCCGCCGTCCGATCTGCGGCGCCGCCAGCGCGATGAACGCGATCGGCCCGGCGACGGCGGTGACCGTGGCCGTGCAGCCGACGCCGATCAGCACCAGCACCAGCCGCAGCCGGTCCCAGCGGACGCCGGTGGTGATCGCCAGTTCGCCGCCGAGCCCGGCCTGGTGCAGTGCCGGAGCCTTGGTGAACAACACGACGAACAGCACCGCGAGCACCCCGAACGGGATGGCGACGTCATCCCAGCCGACGCCGTTGAGTGAACCGGCGTTCCAGCCGACGGCCGCGATCGCGATCTCCAGTTCCGCACGCAGCACGATCCACGAGTTGAGCGCGGTCAGCATCGCGTTGATCGCGATGCCGATGACGATTAGCCGCAGCCCGGAAAGCCCGCCGCCGAGCGACAACGCGTACACGATGGCCGCGGTGATCACCCCACCCAGCACCGATCCGATCGTCAGCTGCGTCGAACTACCCGACAGCACGGTGATCGCGAACAGCGCGCCGGTGTAGGCACCGGCGTCGAGGCCGATGACGTCGGGGCTGCCGAGCGGGTTGCGGGTGATGTTCTGGAAGATCGCCCCGGCGAGGCCGAGCGCGGCACCGAACACCAGCCCGGCCAGTACACGCGGCAACCGCCATTCGCGGATGACGACGCCCGGTCCGCCACCGGCGCCGCCGAGCGCGGCGAACACGCGGGCCGGACTCGCCCACGCCGCGCCGTAGCAGAGCCCGAGCAAGGTGAGACCGGCGACGAGCACGATCATCACCGCGAGGAAGACGAGGGTGCGGCGTTCCAGCCGGGCGGAGAACCGCCCGCGCCGCAGGACGAGTGCGGTGCTCACAGTTGTTGTATTCACAGCGGCGCCGCCCCGTATTTGCGGACGGCCCAGATCAGCACCGGGCCGCCGAGGAACGCGGTCACGATGGCGACCGGCACCTCACCGGTCGGCAGCAGCACCCGGGATCCGACGTCGGCGGCCAGTATCAGCACCGGGCCGAGCAACGCGGCGAACGCGATCAGCCACGGGATCGACGCACCGGCCACCCGCCGCACCAGATGCGGCACGATCAGCCCGACGAACAGGATCGGCCCGGCCAGCGCGGTGGCCGCACCCGCCATCAGCGTGATCAGCAGCAGGGTGATCGTCCGGATCCGCGCGACGTTGGCGCCGAGCGTATGGGCGACCGTCTCGCCGAGCGCGATCGCGTTGAGCTGACGGCTCACCGCGAACGCGCCCAGCAGCGACAGGCCGATGACGATCAGCGGCACCGTCGTCGGGGCCTGCTCCCGGCCTGCCAGCGAGCCCACCGACCAGAACCGGTAGACGTCGAAGGTGTCCGGGAACAGCAGCCGCAAACCGAGGGTGAGGCCCAGCAGCACGGCACTCAACGCGGTCCCGGCGAGTACCAGCCGCAACGGCGACCGGCTGCCGACCGCGTACACCAGCGTCGAGGCACCGACAGCACCCACCACCGCCAGTCCGAGTTCGGCCGGCGCCGACGCGGCGAGGCCGAACGCCGAACCCACCGCGATCGCGAACCCGGCGCCCGCGGTCACGCCGAGTACCCCGGGTTCGGCCAAAGCGTTGCGCGACAAGGCCTGCACGAGCACTCCCCCGACGGCCAACGCCGCGCCGACACCGACCGCGAGCACGGCTCTCGGCAGCCGGATGTCCAGGACCACCGCCCGGTCACTCGGATTCCCCTCGCCCAGCAGGGCGCGCACGACCTCGCCGGGGGCGATGGCGTGCGCGCCGATGCCGACGCTCAGCACGGCGACCACGAGGAGCCCGAGCAGTGCGGCGCCGAGAAGCGCGGACCGCCCGGTCGTGGTCACTGCTTGAGCAGCGGCGCGAACGCCTGGTCGATGGCGTCCAAAGTGGACGTCGCGGCCCGGTAGGTCGCGGCCTCGGTGTACCGGAACGCGTAGATCTTGCCCGCCTTCACCGCGGGGAGTTCCTTCCACAGCGGCGAGTCGAGGACGTACTTGACCGGCGCGGGCACGGCACCGTCGGGGCCGACCGAGTAGGTGATCGCGTCGGCCTCGGCGAACGCCGTCGAGAGCTCCTCGATCGACGGGTACTCGCTGACGTCCTTGGAACCGCCGCCCTTGACCTTCACCTGGCCGTAGTAGGTCGCGCCGAGGTCCTGTGCGGTGTTGGTACCCCAGGAACCGTTGAACTCGCGCTGGAAGTTGCCCTTCGCGACCTCGCCGTACGCGCCGACGTGGCCCAGCTTCAGCTGCGGCAGCACGGACTTGTACTTCTCGGCCAGGCCCTTGGCCTTGGTCTCGTACGTGGTCTTGACGGCGTCGAACCCGGCGGCCGCCCCCGCGGCGTCGGCCTGCTTGCGGGACAGCTCACGCCACATCGACGGCACCGACGGGCCGATGGCCACGACCGGCGCGATCGCTTCGAGGCGTTTGAGGTCGATGTCGGCGAGCACCGGCTTCGGCACGCCGATGACGATGAGATCCGGATCCGCCTGCGCGATCGCCTCGTAGTTCGTCTCCGCCGCCGACTCGCCCGCGACCTTCGCCAGCTCGTCGTACTTCTTGCGCTCGGCCTCGTTGAACAGCGGGATGCCGCGCTTCCAGCTGGAGACGCCGACCAGCGGCGCGCCCGCTTCGAGCAGCGCGGGCACGGCGTAGCCGGTGGCGATGACCCGCTTCGGCGAGACCGGGATGGTGATCTGGCCGTTGTCGGCGGCGAACACCCGGGTCTGGCCGCTGTCCGCCGCCTGTCCGGCGTCGCCGGAACCGCAGGCGGTGGCCGCGGTGACGACCGTCAAGGCGAGGGCGACCGCTCCGGTGAGGCGGCGGGTTCTGGTGGTGCGCATGTATTTCCTCGTTGTTTCAGTGGGTGGGGATCAGTGGTCGTGCTCGTCGTCGAAGTCGGCGACGCCGCGCTTCCAGTAACCGGTGACGTCCTGGTCGGCCTTGCCGAGGCCGAGGTCTTGCTTGAGCCAGCGGCGCAGCGGTTTGATCTGGCCCGCTTCCCCGGCGACCCAGGCGTAAAGCCGTTGGCCTTCCGGGACTTCGATCGTCCGTACCGCGCGGGCGAGCAGGTCGGAGGCACCCGGCGCCGCGTCGCCGCGATGCAGCCAGTGCACCTCGACGTCCTCGGGCGCGGACAGCTCGATCTCCTCGCTCGCGTCGACGACCTCGATGAACGCCCAGCCCGCCGCGGTACGCGGCAGTTCCTCCAGCCAGCGCGCGATCGCGGGCAGCGCGGTGATGTCACCGGCGAGCAGATAGCGGTCGTAGTCGTGCGGCACGATCAGCCCGCCGGGCGGACCGGCGACGTGCACCGGTGTGCCCGGTGTGACGGCCTTGGCCCAGTCCGAACCGAGTCCGCCGTCGTGCAACGCGACGTCGAGATCGAGTTCGCCGGTGACCGGGTCGTAGCGGCGGACCGTGTACTCGCGCGACGTCGGCGAAGGCTTGGGCCAGCGCAGCATGTCGCCGTCCTGTACCGGAAGGCGCGGCTCCGGGTCCAGTTCGGGGAAGAGCAACTTCACGTGTTCGTCGGGCGAATGCGCCTCGAACCCGGCCGTGCCCGGCCCGCCGAGAGTGACGCGAAGCAGTCCTGAACCGATCATCTCGGTGCGCACCACTTCGGCCTGCCGCACACGGATCGGGTACGGCACCTTCTCCGCTTCCCGGCCGGCGCGGACCTCGGCGATGCGTTCCAGATGCCGGTGGCGGTGGTCGGCGCGGCTCACGCGGGGTTCCCGGCGACGATCTTGGTCCAGTGGCCCAGATTCGGCTGCTCGGCGAGATCGGCGAACTCCAGCGTGTCCGCGCCGTCGGAACGCCACTGCTCGACCAGGCCCATGATCCGCATCGAATCGAGGCCGAGGTCGGTCAAGTCGGTCTCGGCGGTCAGCTCCGCCGGGTCGCAGCCGAGGAGTTCGGCGACGTCGGCGTGGATCTTCTCGGCGGTCAGGCTCATCGGGGTGCTCCGGCGGTCATCGGGGCCAGCGCGGCGAGCGCGGCGGCGGTGGTGGTCAGTGCGCCGCAGCGCTGGGCGATGTAGTCACACGCCTGGTCGTGGCGTTCACGGGAAAAGTCCGCGACCGCGTCCCCGACCAGGAACGGCTGGACGTCACGCATGAACGCCTCGACGGCGGTGGCCTGGCAGCCGATATGCGCGTAGACGCCGGTGATCAGCAGCTGATCGCGGCCGGCTTCGACGAGCTGTTCTTGTAACGTGCTGCGCTGGAAGGCGCTGTAGCGCCACTTCGTCAGCACGATGTCGCCCGGCTGGGGAGCGAGTTCGTCGACGACGTCGGCGGCATCCGGGTCCTTGTCGATGACCGCGCCGATGCCGTCACCCCAGAACTCGGTCAGCAGCCCGCGGTCTTCGGCGGCCTGGTGCCCGGGCTGCGCGGTGTAGAACACCGGTACCCCGGCCGCGCGGGCGGCGGCGGCCAGCGCGGCGATGTTCGCGACCATCTCGGGGATCGGGGATCCCTCGTACGGCGCCAGGAAGTACCGCTGGGCGTCGTGCACCAGCAGCGCGGCACGGGTGGCGTCGGGTTTCCAGCCGACCCGCCCGGCGGGCAGCTCGGCCTCCACCGGCAACGAGTAGGGCCGGATCTTGGGCAGTGACACGACTTCATCCCTCCTTCGCCAGGACGGCCAGTGCCGCCCGCAGCTCACGCTTGCTCGTCTTGCCGACGCCGGTGACCGGGAACTCCGGCACCACCTGGACCAGATCGGGCACTTTGAACGCCGCCACCCCGCGTTCGCGGACGAACCGGCGCAGCTCCGCCGCGGTGGGCTCGGCACCGGCCGCAGGGACGACGTAGGCGCAGGTGCGTTCGCCGAGATACGGATCCGGCACCGCGACGACGGCCGCGTCGAGCACGCCGGGGTGGGCCATCAGGTGGTTCTCGACCTCTTCCGCGGCCACTTTCTCGCCGCCGCGATTGATTTGTTCCTTGGCCCGGCCGACCACTTCGAGATGTCCAGAAGGGTTCTGCCGCACCAGATCACCGGTCCGGTAGAAGCCGTCCTCGGTGAACGCGGTCTTGTTGTGCTCGGTGGCGCGGTAGTAGCCGCGGATCGTGTACGGGCCACGGGTCAGCAGCGCGCCGATCTCACCCGGCACGACGACGTCGTCCGAAGTGGACAGTGGGTCGTCCGGGTTCACCACACGGACCTCGTCGTCCGGCGAGATCGGCCGTCCCTGCGTGGCGAGGACGTACTCGTCCGGGTCGTCGAGGCGGGTGTAGCAGACCAGTCCCTCGGCCATGCCGAACACCTGCTGCAGACGGCAGCCCAGCGCGGGCCCGATCTTCTCGGCCAGTTCGCGGGCACATTTGGCACCACCGACCAGCAGAACGTCCAAAGAGGACAGATCGCGGGTGGCGCGGGCGGCGGCCTGCGTCCACGCGGCGGCCAGCGGCGGCACGAGCCCGGAGATGGTCACGCCCTCGGCCTCGATCAGCCGGAACGCGGTGTCGGCGTCGGGTCGCGGCGCGAACACCGTCGCCGCACCCGCGTGCAAAGCGCCGAGCAGACCGGGTGAGCTGAGCGGGAAGTTGTGCGCGACCGGCAACGCGGCCAGATACACACTTTCCGGGCGCAGACCACAGATCCGGGCGCTTTCGCGGACGCTGTAGAGGTAGTCGTCGTGTGTGCGCGGGATCAGCTTGGGCAGGCCGGTGCTGCCACCGGACAACTGCAGGAACGCCACCCCGGCGGGATCCGGGTCCGGCAGCGCACGCGGCGTCGCCGCCTCCAGCGCGGCGAATTCCCCGGTACCGACGACGAAGACGTCGCGGACGGACGGGACTTCGGCCGCGACCGCACGCGCCATGGCCGCGTGGTCGAAGCGTTCGTGCTCGCCGACGGTCAGGATCGCCGCGGCCTCGCTCTGTTCGGCGAAATGCCGCAGTTCGCTGGCCCGGTGCGCGGGCAGCGCGAAGACGGGCAGCGCGCCCACTCGCCACAGGCCGAAGACGACGGACGCGAACTCGGGCACGTTCGGCAGTTGCACGACGACCCGGTCACCCGCCTGTATCCCGGCTCCGGCGAAGCCCGCGGCCAGCCGGTGTGCCCGTTCGTCCAGTTCCGCGAACGTCCAGCGCGCGGTCTCGCCGATCACGGCGGGGCGTTCGGCGTAGGCCTCGGCGAGACTCGTCAACAGGGCGCCGAAAGTCTGGCCGCGCCAGTATCCCGACGCCCGGTAACGCGCGGCGGTCTCCGGCGGCCACGGCACGTGGTCGGGGTTCACGCCGCCCCCTCCAGTCCGAGCGCCCGCAGCAGAGTGCCGAATTTCGCGCCGGTCTCGGCGAGTTCGGCAGCCGGGTCGGAACCCGCCACGACCCCGGCACCGGCGAACAACCGCACCGTCCGGTCGCGGACCTCGGCGCAGCGGATCGTGACGACCCATTCGCCATCGCCGTCCGTGCCGGTCCAGCCGACCAGACCCGCGTAGTAGCCGCGATCCTCGGGTTCGAGCGCGGCGATGGTGTCGCGGGCGAGCACGGTCGGGACACCGCAGACGGCGGGTGTCGGATGCAACGCTTCGGCCAGCGCGAGTGCGGACGAACCGGCGTCGGCGGGATCGGCGAGCCGCCCGCTGATCCTGGTCGAGAGGTGCCACATCGTGGGCGTGCCAATTACTTCGGGTTCGGCGGGGACGTCGAGGCCGACGCAGAACCGGCCCAGCACTTCGGCCACCTGCGCGGCGACGTGGGCGTGTTCGGCACGGTCCTTTTCGGACGCCAGCAGATCGCTGATCCGGCGGGCGTTCTCGGCCTCGTCGGCGACGCGGGGCCGGGATCCGGCCAGCGGATTCGCCGTCACGACACCGCCACGACGGGAGACCAGCAGTTCCGGGCTGGCCCCGGTCAGCGTGCGCGGCGCGGGATCCCCTGGCGCGCTGACGTCGACGGCGAACGCGTGGGCCGCCGGGTCGGCGTGCACGAGCCGGGCCAGCAGCCGCGGTACGGCAATGGGATCACCACCGGTGACGTCGAGGCAGCGGGCCAGCACGACCTTGCGCAGGTCGCCGTCGCGGATCTCCTGCAATGCCTTGACGACGGCACCGGTATAGACCTCTGGTTCGGGTCGCGGCGTCACCGACCAGGCGCCGCCGCCGATCGGCGCGACCGGGCGGCCGGCTCCCGGCGCTCCCGCCCGGCGGACGACGGCGGGGACCACCAGGCTGCTCGGGGCCTCGGGCCGGAATCCGATCGCGCCGGCCACCACGGGCTCGACCACCCCCGCCACGAGTGCGGCGTCGAGGACTTCGGCGGCGGCGCGGGCGCGTTCACCCGGTGCCGCGTGCACCGGGGCGTACACACCGTCCCCCAGCAGGGATCCCCGCGCGGACGAGTAGTAGAACGAACCCGGCAGATACGCCGCGAGCAAATCGGCCGCCTGGTGGATCGGCCTCGGCCGGACCGGTGCGGGTGAGGACACGACGGGGTTCCCTTTCGCGAATACGGACACGCTATTTGGTTAGCCTAACCTAATCATACGGGCCCGAACAGTCTTTGTTGCACCACTGAGATCACGCCCGCAACGTCGCCCCGCCGTCGACGTAGAGATTCTGCATCGTGATATGCCGCGCGTGGTCCGACGCCAAAAACAGGACGGCGTCAGCGATATCGGCGGGATCGGCTATCCGGCCCAGTGGTATGCCGACCCGGTATTGCTCCGGATTTCCCGCGATGACACGGTCCGCGCCGTTTTCGTCTGTCCACAGTAGACGCTGCATATCGGTGTCCGTCGAGCCGGGCGACACGACGTTGCACCGGATCCCGGAGCCCGCCAGTTCCAGCCCGAGACAGCGGGTCAGCATGGTCGCCGCGGCCTTGGAAGCCGCGTAGGCGGCCATCCCGGTCCTCGGCACACCCGCCGCGTTCGACCCGACCGTCACCAGCACGCCGCTCCGGCGCGGCACCATCCGGCGGGAGATCTCCCGCAGCACCGTGAACACACCGGTCGAGTTGACCGCGAACGTCGCCGCCCAGTCCTCGTCGCTGGTCTCGCATACCGACCCCGGCTTCAGCACACCCGCGACGGACGCCCCGATGCCGATCGGCCCGAGATCGCGTTCGACCTCGCCGACCACCCGCGCCACGGCCGCGGGATCCCCGACATCCGCGACGTACGAGGTCACCCCACTCCGCGCGGGTCCCTCCGTCAGGTCGACCGCCGCCACGATCGCACCGGCGCCGGCCAGTCCGTCGACGACGGCCGCGCCGATCCCACGCGCACCCCCGGTCACGAGCGCGACCTTGCCCTCGATCCCCTTCACGCCTCAACCACCCCACGTCCGATTTGCTTAGCCTTGCCTAAGTTAGCGGGCAAAACCGGACAAAGCGAGGGGCCGACACCGGTGATTCAGGCCACGTCGGGCCGCGGACCTGCCAGACACGCCCTAACCAGGCAAGGGACAGGATTGCGGGCCGCGTTCGTTTCCGCCGCCCCGCAAGGTGATCCGTGCCCTGGCGCTCAGGGAGTCCCTGGCGGTGCACACGATCTGGTCGACGGCCCGCGGCGTCAACGCGGCGACGTCGGCGGAGAGGGTCAGGGTGACGCCGTCCGGTCCCGTGCCCTGATCGAGGACTGCGGTGCCGGAAGGGACTTCGCTCGTGTACCGCTGTTCCCGCTCGTTTTCGTCCGGTCCGGCGGCGAGCAGGTCGATCGTCTTCGCGGTGGACAATTCTTCGGTGACCGGGTGCAGCACCCGCACCAGCTCGCCGCCGGACACGAAGTAGAGCACCGCGCCGTTGGCCGGACCCACCGGTGCGGGTGCCCCGGAGATCACCGCGCTCGGCCGGACGCCGCAGCCTGCCACGGCCAGTACCAGCAGCGGCGCGAGCCAGGATTTTCTCATACCGTCTCCTCCCGCCGGGGCAGGCGCAAGGTGAACACCGCGCCGCCGTCCGGACCGTTCGCCGCACCGAGGGTCCCGCCGTGCAGACGCGCGTTCTCCCAGGCGATCGCGAGACCGAGCCCGCTGCCACCGGAGCGTGCCCTGGCCGTGTCCGCCTTGTAGAACCGTTCGAACACTTGCGGCAGCACCTCGGGTGCCAGCCCCGGCCCGCGATCCGCGACCTCCAGCGTGATCCAGTCCCCCGCCCCGGTGAGCCGGAGCGAGACCGGTTTTCCCCCGTGCCGCACCGCGTTCCCGACCAGATTAGCCACGACGACGTCCAGCCGTCGCGGGTCGAGCCGGGCGAACACCCCGTCGGGCAGATCGCCTTCCACGTCGTCGGACCAGCCTCGGATGCGTAAGCTCGCCTTCACCACCTCGGCGACGTCGACCTCCTCCAACGCGAGCGCCGCGGCACCGGCGTCGAACCGGGACACCTCGATGAGGTCGTTCACCAGCCGGGTCAGATTATGCGTCTCGTCGATGGTCATCCGCGCCGCGAGGCCCGCGTCCCCGGACAGCTTCTCCTGTTCCAGCACGTCCGCGACCGCGGTCATCGCGGCCAGCGGGGTCCGCAGTTCGTGGGAGACGTCGGCGACGAACCGGCGCGCGTCTGCCTCCATCCGTTCCAGCTCACGGACATGACGTTGCAACGCTTCGGCCGTCTCGTTGAAGGTTTGTGCGACGCCTGCCAGTTCGTCGGAGCCACGGACGTCGATCCTGGTCCGCAGGTCGCCCTCCCCCAGCCGTCGCGCGGCGTCGCCGAGTTCGCGCACCGGCCGCAGCACGCCCCGCGCGGCCAGCAGCGCCAGCCCGATCGCGAAGACCAGGGCCACCCCGCCGATCAGCCAGGCTCGGGTGGCCAGTTCGTCGATGAACAGTGCCTCCGGCACCATGTCGCGGGCGACGTAGGCCTCGATGCCCGAGGCCTGCCGTTGCCCACCCGGAAGTTCGACGGTGAGCCTGGTGCCCACCACCAGCATTGGCGTGTCGCCGACGAGAACACGTTGCCAGGCAACGTCTCCCGACCGGACCCGGTCACGCAGATCGGCCGAGATCAGTGAGCGCAGCTGCTCGTTGCCGATCGCCTTGTCCTGGTACAGCACCAGGGAACCGAGGTCGCGGTCGGTCAGTTCACCGCTGATCCGGCTCAGCGCCCCGTCGCTCGGCGGCAACTTGCCGAGCGGGTACAGCGCGCCGACCTTGTCGACCAGGACACGTGCGGTGGCGTCCTGCGACTGCTGGAGGATCATGGTGCGGGACTGCACGTAGGTGCCGCCCGCGACGGTGGCCGCGGTGATCACGACGAGCAGGCTGAACGCCAGCAGGAGCCGGGTACGCAGTCCCCCGAGCTTCACAGCGGCCCGAACCGGTAGCCGAACCCGCGGACGGTCTGCACGTACACCGGCGAGGAGGAGTCGTCCTCGATTTTCGCCCGCAGGCGCTGCACACAGGCGTCGACGACCCGGGAGTCGCCGAAGTAACCGTGCTCCCACACGCTTTCCAGCAGATACTGGCGGCTGAGCACCCGGCCGGGGACGTGGGACAGTTCCAGCAGCAACCGCAGTTCGGTCGGCGCGAGCCCGACGGGCCTGCCACCCTTGGTCACCACCAGGCCGGCTCGATCGATGACGACGTCACCGTGCTGCTCGATCCCGGGTGGCGCCGTCACTTTGTTGCTGCGCCGCAGCACCGCGCGGATCCGCGCCTCGATCACCTGCGCCCTTGCCGGTTTGACCACGTAGTCGTCGGCACCGGCGGCGAGCCCGGCCACCACGTCGATGTCGTCGCTGCGTGCGGTGAGCATGATGATCGGCAGGTCACCGGCGGCCCGGATGCGGCGGCAGACCTCGAAGCCGTCGAGACCGGGCAGCATCAGGTCGAGCACGACGACGTCCGGCGGCCGCGACGCCAGCCGCGCCAGGCCTTCCTCGCCGGTGGCCACCGCGTCGACCGCGTGGCCCCGGCCGCCCAGCGCCATGCTGAGCCCGTCGCGAACGGCCTGGTCGTCTTCGATGAGCAGCACCTTGGGCATGCCGACGACTATCGCAGCGCCGGACGGGATCCGCTCGTCCATGACACCCCAGCGTGCCCGGCCCGCTTCCGCGGAACGTCCGCGTCATGTCTTCGTTCTGTCACAGCGTGGTCCGTGCGAAACGGTGACAATTCCGTCGGCGTCCGTTGACCTGGCGAGGATCGGCGTGGGACAAGCGGCGGCGACTGTGGACGCCATGAACGAACGACGGGTTTTCGCGAGGGTCACCCGCCTTCTCGCGATACTGCTGCTGATCCCGGCGTGGCTGTGCTCCCCCGGCCAGGCCCGGCGGATCGCCTGCGGCTGGGCGTTGTCGCTGCGCTTCCCGGCCGAGGACCTTTCCGGGCTGACCGCCGGCACCCTTGCCGCGTTCACCGCCGCCAGGACGACGGCGTTCTGGCGGGACCGCGTGCTGATCGGGCTCACCTCGGGCCATCGGGACGCCGCCGAACAGCATCGCCTGTTCCTCGCCGAGGTCCTCGCGACCGGTTCCGAGCAGGCCGCGCGGCAACGGGTCCTGCCTGCCGCCGATTCGGTCCACGTGCGGGGTATCGCGCTGGACATCCGGCCGCGCGAGGGCGCTCAGTGGCTGGAGGAGCACGGCGCCCACTTCGCGCTGTACAGGACCTATGACAACGAATGGTGGCATTTCGAGCACCGTCCCGGCGAGGTCGCACCCGCGCGTCTACCGCACCCCGGCTGGGCGGTGACCGACACGCGAGCCCGCAATTAGTCCGTGTCGCCTCAAGCAAGCTTTTCGACGGTCACGTGCGGGGCCAAAGCCGTCAGGAAGCTGTCCGCGTCGAACATCTTCCCCGCGGAAACCACCCCGCTCGCCTTCACCCGCCCGTCGAGCACCCGCTCGACGGCCTCCACCACCAGCGGTGCCGTGACCGCGTAGATGTCCTGCCCACGCGCGACGATCCGTCGCTCTTCTCCACCGGAGCGCACGACGACGTCGACCACGAAGGTCTGCGAAGACCGGCCGGTCTCGTCCACCGCCGCGGGTGTCGGCGTGTCCGGGCCGACGACCTCCCGCGCCGCGTCCACGGTCATGTACGTGACCACCTCGGGAATGTCGAGGTGACTCGGGACGGTGACGACGTCGGCCATGGTGAACTCGCCCAGCACCGCCTTCTTTCCCAGCGGAGCTGGAAAATCCCAGTCGAGGGACGGCAGCGCGTCGTCCCGGCGCTCGATCCGGCCGCCGGAGAACCGGAGCCGCTGCCCGCCACGCCGATCCCGCGAGACCTGCCCGGCCGCCCTGGTCCCGGTCGTCGGATGCCAATTGCTCAGCGCGTAGGCGATGTGCGCCTCGTCGGCCGACGTCCAGTCCGCCATCGCGGCGGTGACCAGCAGGTCGCCGAGGCCGCCGAAGAAGGCCATCGCCGGGATCACCGTCATGCCTGCGGCACGGTCGGCGAAATCGGCGAAGGTGTCGATGTTCGCTTCGAGTTCGGCCGCCACGTCCAGGTACGGGATCCCCGCCCGCAACGCCGCCTCGACCACCGGAGCGCCGGTTTCGGCGAAGGGACCCGCGGCGTTGATGACCGCGTCGGCGCCTTCCAGCGCACGGTTAAGGGAGGCCGCGACGCCGATCGTGGCTTGCCGCAGCTCGATTTCCGGCCCGGCGACGTCACGCAGTTTGACCTCGTCGCGTCCCACGGCGAGCACTTCGAAGCCGCGCTCGCGCAGTTCCGCCACCACGAACCGCCCGGTATGCCCGTAAGCACCGAACACCGCGACCTTGTACCCCGTACCCATCGGTTCTCCTACCCTTGGCTGATCCACTGTGGACCATCCTGCCGACGGATTCGCCCCGCCGACAGTGTCTGGAACGCCATCATGCGTACACTTTCGGACATGACCACGGTCGCCCTCGCCGCCACGGACGGGATGCTGCATTTCGAGCTCGCCATCGCCTCCGAAGTCTTCGGCAACGGCCTGCCCGGTTACGGCCCCTGGTACGACCTCGCCGTCTGTGGTTCGGCGGCGGTACGCGTCGGCCGGTTCACCCTCGAACCCGAGCACGGGCTCGACCACCTCGCCCGCGCGGATACGGTGATCGTCCCCGGCTGGGCCGACATCGACGTCGACCCGCCCGCCGACCTCGTCGAGGCGGTCCGCGCCGCCCACGAGGCGGGCGCCAGGGTGGCGTCCTTGTGCACCGGTGCCTTCGTACTGGCCGCCGCCGGTCTGCTGGACGGCCGCCGCGCGACGACGCATTGGGCGCATACCGACGAGTTGTCCACCCGCTATCCCCTGGTCGAGGTCGACCCGGACGTCCTCTACGTCGACAACGGCCGTGTGCTCACCTCCGCGGGCAAGGCCGCGGCGCTGGATCTATGCCTGCACCTGGTCCGGTCCGATCACGGTTCGGCGATCGCGAACACCGTCGCACGCCGTCTGGTCGTCCCGCCGCATCGCGCGGGCGGCCAGGCCCAGTTCGTCACCACGCCGGTCCCCGACCAGGACGATCATCCGCTCGGCGGGCTGCTGCCCTGGGTGACCGAACGGCTGGACCGGCCGCTGACCGTCGAGGACCTCGCGCGCCAGGCGAGTATGAGTTCACGCAATCTGGCGCGGCATTTCCGGACGGCGACCGGGACCACGCCACTGCGCTGGCTGCTGGTCCAGCGGATCCGCCGCGCACAGGAACTGCTGGAGCGGACGGACGACAGCGTCGACGCCATCGCGGAGGCCACCGGGATGGGCACCGCCGCGACACTGCGCCGTCACTTCAACCGCACGGTCGGCGTGCCGCCGGACAGCTACCGGCGTACTTTCCGGGCTCGGATCAGCCCGGCGGCGTACTGACGAGGTCGATCGCGGCCGGTCCGGCGATGCCGTCGACGACGCCGAGGGCGAGCAGCTCTTCGGGCCGGAGCTTCAGATCACCGGCGAGGGCGGGCACGTCCGCCGGCTCCCGTTTGAGGATCCCGGCCGCGAGTTCCGGTGCGATTACGGAGAAGTAAGCGTCCGGAGTGAGCCAGATCCGATCCGCCGAACACAACGCGAGTGCTCCGCCCGAGCCTCCTTCGCCGATCACCAGGGTCGTGATCGGTACGACGGCGGCGGCGACCGTGCCGAAGAGTTCGGCGATCGCGTGCCCGGCTCCCGCCGTCTCCGCGGCCGGACCGGCGTCCGCGCCCGGCGTGTCGACGAGGGTCAGCACCGGCAGGCCCAGCCGGTCGGCGAGCCGGATCAGCCGGGTCGCCGACCGGAAACCGGCGGGCGTGGTCGCCGTGCCCGTCTGCGCCGCGAAAGCGATCGACCGGCCGCCACGGGTGCCGATTCCACAGAGGACACCGTCTTCGGTCCCACCACGAAGGGTGCCGCGAAGGTCGAAGTAGTCGTCGAGGTAGACGCCGGCACGTGGCCGGTCGGCCGACCGCGCACGGAGAACCGCCTGCCAGCCGTCCGGCGCCGGTTCGAGCGCGCCGAGTGCCCTGGGCACCTCGGCGGGCAGGTTCCCGCCGCCGGTCAGAAGGCCGAGCCAACCCTCCAGCCGAGCGGCGAGCACGTCCTCCGTCACCAATTCGTCGACATACCCGGCCGTGTACTGGCTTTCCGCCGTATACGCGGGATCGTCGGCGAACCGTTCCGGCCGCACCCGGCGGCCCGCGAACCCGACCTGCGCGCCCGGCACCCCGAGGACGACATCGGCGTCGGCCCCGAGGGACGCCCACACCCCGCCGGTGGTCGGCTGCCGCGCGACGGTGATGTGCGGCAGCCTCGCTTCGCGCAGCAGCACCAGACCTCGCGCGATGCGCTGAAGCTGTCTCAAGGCGGGAACGCCTTCCTGCATCCGCGTGCCACCGGTGGAAAGCAGTGACACGACGGGCAGACCGAGTGATCGCGCTTCCGCCAGCGCCCGCTCGATCCGCGCGCCGGTCCCGGTGCCGACCGAGCCGCCGAGGAAGCCGAACTCGAAGCGGATCACCATGGCCTCGTGGCCGCCGAACTTCTCGCGTCCGCAGACGACCGACTCGTCCGTGCCCGTCCGTTCCCTGGCGCGAGCCAGCGAGGCGCCGTAGCCGCCCCAGCCGAGCGGGTCAGTCATGGAGTGCCCGCTTGAGGACCTTGCCCATCTCGTTGCGCGGCAACGCCTCCAGATAGCGGACCACCCGAGGCCGCTTATGCGGTGACAGCAGTCTGGCGACGTGGTCGGCGAGTTCGCCCGCCGTCGGCCTGGCTTCGACGGGGACGATCCAGGCGACGATCCGCTCGCCGAGATCCTCGTCCGGTTCGCCGGTGACGGCCGCCTCGGCCACCCCCGGATGCTCCAGGAGCGCGTTCTCGATCTCGCCCGCGCCGATCTTGTAGCCGCCGCTCTTGATGAGGTCGGTGGCGCGGCGGCCCACGATCCGCACGTAGCCGTCCGGATCACGCACCGCCATGTCGCCGGTGCGGAACCAGCCGTCGTGCAGCGCGGCTTCCGTGGCGTCCGGCCGGTTCAGGTACTCCAGGAACAAGTTCGGGCCGCGCACCTCGATCTCCCCGACCGTCTCGCCGTCGAGAGCGTCGAACGGGATACCGGAGTCGTCGACCAGCCGCAGGTCGACACCGGGAACCGGCAGTCCGACGGAGCCGGGACGCCGGTCACCCGACGCCCGGACACCGCAGTTCATCAGGGTCTCGGTCATGCCGTAGCGCTCGACGACCCGTTGCCCGGTCGCCGCGGTGATCCGCTCGTGATCGGTCGCCGGGAGCGCCGCGGATCCCGAAACCAGCAGTCGTGCCGCGCCGATCCCGGCCGCGAGCGACGGATCCGTTTCGCAGTCGGCCGCCAGCCGGTGGTACATCGTCGGGACGCCGAACAGCATGGTGCCCTCCCCCGCGAGTTCGTTCGCGACGGCCGCGCTGTCGAAGCGCCCGAGGTGGTGCAGCGAACCGCCTCGCCGCAGCGGACCGACGACGCCGAGGATCAGGCCGTGCACGTGGAAGAGCGGGAGTGCGTGCACGAGGACGTCGGCGGCGGTCCACGCCCAGATCTCCGCGAGCGCGTCGAGGTTCGACGCCACCGCCCGGCGCGGGAGCACGACGCCCTTCGGCGGGCCGGTGGTCCCGGAGGTGTAGACGACGAACGCGGGGGTCTCCGGGTCCGGCTCGTCGCCCTTCCACGGCGTACCCGAGGCGTTCAGTTCGACCGCGATCCGCGGCAGGGCTTCGAGTTCGGCCGGCAACGCGGCGTCCGGTGCGGCCAGCACCAGCTCGGGTGCGCTGTCGGCGACGATATGCGCCAGTTCACGCGATCCGGCCTTCGGGTTGACCGGTACCACCGGGACACCGGCGGTCAGCGCGGCGACGACGGCGACACAGGTGTGGATGGTCGGCGTCGCCCATACCGCCACCCGCGTGCGCCCGGCGAGCCCGGCGGCAAGCGATCCGGCGACGGACGCGAGTTCGCCGTAGGTCAAGATTTCGGCGCCGAAACGCAGGGCGACACGGTCGTTCCCGGCGTCCGGCACAGGCAGCAAACGCGACGTCATGATTCTCCTCCTCAGCCCCAGCCGGGCACGACAGTCGTGAGTGATTTGGGCCGTTAGAACGACCCAAATCACTCACGAGGACTTGACCTCCCCGAACACGTGCCGCCGCACGAACGGGCTCCGGAACTTGCCGCCGGGATCCAGCTCGGTGGCCAGTGCGCGGAAATCGGCCAGCCGCGGATAGTCCGCGGCCCGGTGGAAGAGCTTTCCCCAATGCGGCCGGACGTCGAAAGGCGCCAGGCGTTCCTCCATCACCGGCAGCAGTGCGCGGACCTCGTCCCGCTCCGGCCGCCAGGTGAAATGCAGTGCCATCCGGTCGCCGCCGTGGAACGGGCTGAGCCACAGCTCGTCCGCCGCGACCGTGCGGATCTCGGAGGTGAGCAGCACCGGTGCCAGCAGGTGCCCGATCCCCCGCATCGCCTCCATCGCCGCGATCGCGTGCCGGATCGGGACGAAGTACTCGGACTGCAGTTCGTCTCCGACGCTGGGCGTGAAGCCGAGCCGGAAATGCGGGATCCGTTCATGCCACGGCCCCGGCACCCCGAGCTGCCGGGTGCAGTTGCCTCCCGGAATGCCGGCGGCGTGGGCGGGATGGCGCGGCCCGTCCGCCGCCTTGGCACCGAAGAAGTCCTCGCCCGGCTGACCAGCGCCCTTGACCCAGACCTGGTCGATCGTGTCGCGGGCCCAGTTCGTGAACATGCTGACGCTGTAGCCCGCGTCCTGGATCTCCTCGAACCGCGTGTACGCGGATTCCCATGGCAGGCCGTCGAACACGTCTTGCCGGAGCTCGAAAGCGGGCACCAGGTCGAGGGTCAGCCGGGTCACCACGCCCAGCGCGCCGAGGCCGACGACCACGCCGTCATGGTGTGAGTACGTCTTCAGCTCGCCGTCCGCGGTCACCAGGTCCAAACCGGACACGGCCGACGCGAGGCTCTGGTTGCGCCGTCCGGAACCGTGGGTCGCCGTCGCGACGGTGCCCGCCACCGTGCAGTGGGGCAACGACGCGAGGTTCGCCAGCGCGAACCCGGCCGCGTGCACTTGACCGGCGATGTCGCCGTAGCGGGCCGCCGCCGGAACCGTGATCGTCGCGGCGTCCGCGTCGAGTCCCGCCGCCGATTCGAGTCCGGAAAGGTCGATCTGGACGCCGTCCGGGCAGTCCGCGATGTCGTTGAAGCAGTGCCTGCTGCCGAGTGCCTTGACCGCCGGTGCCGCGGCGACGGCTTCCTGGACCTGCTCGACCGTCCGCGGGCGAAGGATCCGTTCCGCGGTGAAGAGCTGATTTCCCGCCCAGTTCGTCTCGCCCACCAGGCCTCTTTCCCCTATGACATCCGGACCGCCAGCCTACCCAGGCTAGATTGCCGGTCAGGAGTTCACGCGGAGGAGGTTCGCACTGACTGGCGTCATTGGCGAGATCGTGTCGATCGCGCTGTTGCTGGTCGTCCTGGCCTTCGCGGTGATACGGCCTCGCGGTCTGCCGGAGGCGGTGGCCGCCGTCCCCGCCGCCGGGATCGTCCTGCTGGCGGGGGTGATCTCGATCCCCGACGCCGTCGATGAGGTGGCCAGGCTTGCCCCGGTCGTCGGGTTCCTCGCCGCGGTGCTCGTACTGGCCAAGCTATGCGACGACGAAGGGCTGTTCGACGCGGCCGGAACGTTGATGGCCCGGTTCGGCCGCGGGCAGCCTCGGCGGCTGCTGCCCGCGGTGTTCGCCGTCGCCGCGGCGGTCACCGTGGTGCTCAGCCTCGACGCGACCGTCGTGCTGCTGACCCCGGTCGTGTTCGCCACCGCCGCACGGATGGGCGCGCGGGCCAAACCGCACGCCTACGCCTGCACGCATCTGGCGAACTCCGCCTCATTGCTGCTGCCGGTGTCCAATCTGACCAACCTGCTGGCCGTCGCCGCGACCGGCATCTCGTTCCTGCGGTTCACCGCGTTGATGACCTTGCCGTGGCTGGCCGCCGTGCTCACGGAGTACCTGGTGTTCCGCCGCTTCTTCGCCGCCGACCTCGACGCCGCACCTCGCGGCGGGAAGACGGTTCCGGCGCAGAAGGTCCCCACGTTCGTCCTCGTCGTACTCGGCCTGACCTTGGCCGGGTTCGTGGTCACCTCGCTGCTGGACCTCAGTCCCGCGTGGGCCGCGTTCGCCGGCGCCGCCGTCCTGGCCTGCCGCTCCCTCGCGCGGCGCCGGGCCTCCCCCGCCGCGATCGTGCGGTCGGCGAGCATTCCCTTCCTGGCGTTCGTGCTCGCGCTCGCGATCGTGGTCCGCGCCGTCGTCGGCAACGGACTGGACGACGCGCTCAGCCACCTGGTGCCGACGTCGAGCACGTTCCCCGCGCTGCTCGCCGCCGCCGCGGTCGCCGCCGTGCTGGCCAACCTGATCAACAACCTGCCCGCCGTGCTCGTCCTGCTCCCGCCGGCCGCCGCCGTCGGAACGCCGGTGGTGCTTGCCGTGCTGATCGGGGTCAATCTCGGTCCGAACCTGACCTACGTCGGCTCGCTGGCGACGTTGTTGTGGCGCCGGATCCTGCATCGGCACGACACCCGGCCCGACCTGGGTGAGTTCACCCGGCTCGGGCTGCTCACCGTGCCCGCGTCCCTCGTGCTCGCCGTCGCCGGGCTGTGGGCCGGGCTCGCCCTGATGCCCTGAGCTCAGTCCGCGTACTTGCCGAGAACGGCGCGGTATTCGGCCGTACCGGGCTCGGTGTGGATGCGATCGGTGCTGTGCTTGGTGAAGGTCATCGAGGGGCACTGGGGTTCGCTGCTTCCGCTGATCCGCTCGGTGCCGATCTCCTTACCGGTCTTGGCCTCGTACAGGGTCACGTCGTAGACGCCGCGGTAGGGCTTGAGCGTGTCCGACTCGAACGTGCATTCGGTGAGATACTCGCCGTCCTCGGGCTCGTCGAGGCACGCGATGACCTGAACTGTCCGCGCGGCCAGCTGGACGCTGTTCCAGTGCGCGGGCACGTCGAGATCCATCGCCTCCATGGTGGTGAAACCGGCGTCGCCGGTCCGGAACACGGCGATCGGACGCGGGCCCGTGCCGGTGTAGGCGTCGTTCCCCGGGTAGTACTTGCCGGGGCTCGCGCACGCCGGCTCGAGGTCGGACACCCGCGCCGGCACGTCGCTGCTGGCCTTCGACGCGAAGAAGAGCCAGTAGCCGCCGAAACCGAGCGCCGCGACCACGGCCACCGCGATCAGTCTCAAAGCGAGTGTTCCGCCGTTGCGAGTCATCGAGCTTGCCTTTCGAGTACCTGAATGTCAGCCACACGGACATTAGGGAGGGCGTGATGACATTTCGATGACAGGCATCGACTTCCACTCAGTGAGAGAATGGCCGGATGTCCGGGAACCTCTCCACGCCGGGAGCGAGCGTCACGTCGAGGGTGTTCGGCCTTCTCGGCGCCTTCGACGCCGACAATCGCGCGCTGTCACTGACGGAACTGGCCGCCCGCGCCGGACTGCCGCTGCCCACGGCACATCGGCTCGCCCGCGAACTGGTCGCACTCGGCGCGCTGGAGCGGCGGGAAGACCGCTACACCGTCGGAAGGCGGCTCTGGGACCTCGGCCTGCTCGCCCCCGTGCAGTACGAACTGCGGCAGGTCGCCGCCCCGTTCCTGCAGGATCTCTACGGCGCGACCGGCGCCACCGTGCACCTCGCCGAACGGGACGGCACACAAGTGCTCTATCTCGACCGGTTGTCGGGAAACGCGTCGGTGCCGGTGGTCAGCCGGATCGGCGGGCGGCTGCCGCTGCATGCCACCGGCGTCGGGAAGGTGCTGCTGGCCTGGGCGCCGGAGGACGTCCAGCGGCAGGTGCTCGCTTCGCTGACCCGGGTCACGCCGTACACCGTCACGCAGCCAGGGCGGATGCGCGAGCAGCTGCGGCGTATCCGCCGTGAGGGTTACGCACAGACCATCGAGGAGATGAGCCAGGGCGCCTGCTCGGTCGCCGTCCCGATCCGGCCGTCCGCCACCGGCGACGTCGTCGCGGCCCTCGGCCTGGTCGTCGCGGATCTCGGCCGTGGCCGCGCGCGGCTCATCGCCGGGCTTCAGGTCGCGGCCGCCGGGATCGGCCGAAGTCTGTGGGTTTCACTGAGTGAAAGTGAACGCTAGGCGATCTATCGCCGGCCGCGCAGACTCCGGCCATGCGAACCCCAGTCGCCATCGTCGGCGCCGGCCCCGCCGGACTGCTCCTGTCGCATCTTCTCGAACTGGCGGGCGTCGAATCGGTGATCGTGGAGACCCGCTCGCGGGAGTACGTCGAAGCGCGGATCCGGGCGGGCATCCTCGAACAGTCCACAGTGGACCTTCTCCGCGAAGCAGGCCTCGCCGACCGGCTCGACCGCGAGGGCGACGAACATCGCGGCATCTACCTGCAGTGGCCCGAGGAGCGGCATCACCTCGACTTCGTGGACCTGGTCGGGCGCAGTGTCACGGTGTACGGGCAGACCGAGGTGACCAAGGATCTCGGCAAGGCGCGAGCGGCGGCCGGTCAGCGGATCCGGTACGACGTCAGGGACACCGCCGTACACGACCTGGAAACCGACCGCCCCTACGTCAACTTCACCGGCCCGGACGGCGCCTCGGAACGTCTCGACGCGGACGTCGTCGTCGGCTGCGACGGCTCCTTCGGACCGTGCCGCACCGCCGTCCCCGACGCCGCGAAGCAGACCTGGGAACGCACCTATCCCTACTCGTGGCTGGGAGTGCTCGCCGGCGTCGCCCCGTCGACCGACGAGCTCATCTACGCCTGGCACCCCGACGGTTTCGCCATGCACTCGATGCGCTCGGCCACCGTCAGCCGTCTCTACCTGCAAGTGCCCAACGGAACCGACATCGCCGCCTGGTCCGACGAGCGGATCTGGGACGCCCTCGCGGCACGGCTCGGCCACGGCCAGAACGGCTGGACACTCACGCCGGGCCCGATCACCGACAAGAGCGTGCTGCCCATGCGTAGTTTCGTCCAGCAGCCTCTGCGGCACGGCAGGCTGTTCCTGGCGGGCGACGCCGCCCACATCGTGCCACCCACCGGCGCCAAGGGCCTCAACCTCGCCGTCGCCGACGTCGCCCTCCTCGCACCCGCGCTGGCGGCTTTGGTGCGGGACAAGGATTCCAGGCTCGCCGACGCCTACTCGGACACCGCGTTGCGCCGGGTTTGGCGGTGTACGCATTTCTCCTGGTGGATGACGACGATGTTGCACCAGTCGGGTGATCCGTTCGATCGGGAGCTGCAACTTTCGCAGCTGCGCTGGCTCGCGCGGAGTGAGGCGGGCCGGGCCGGGTTGGCGGAGAATTACGCGGGACTGCCGATCGGATTCTGAGCCTACTGCCACGTAGCGTAAGTTGATCGACCTCTTGGCCTGGGTTTCTTGTCGGCAACGACAGCCGGCGCGACACCCGGGCACCTACGTCCATTATGGACAGTGACAGGTGTGGCGACAGGGGTACAGGTGGCGTCGGCCGCGTGGGTCGTGAGTGATTTGGGTCGTTATTTATACACACAAAACAAACGACACAATTTATGTGAGTTTTGAAAAAAAATACGCG
>NZ_JBFBBY010000062.1:0-44043 GCF_040682875.1 Amycolatopsis sp. NPDC051071
GATTACCTCCCCGCCACACCCCCCCCCGGGCCCCCCCCCCCCCCCGCGTGTTTTCTTGGGCGCCCCAATATCTATTAATTTGTTATTTGGGCGACCCCTCATGACACTTCAGTGAACGTGCACCGCCTCCCACTCCGGAAAAGGATCCGCGCCGACGAAGTCCACAGTGGACAAGCAGCCCGCCAGTGCGTCCATCAGAGCGTCCTTCTCCAGCCCCACCCCGATGAACACGAGTTCCTGCCGCGGCGCCTCCTCGACGCCCTGCGGCTCGAACCGTGCGACCGTCCCGGCCTGCGACCACAACCCGGTCATCCCAGGCCGCGAAGCCAGCGAGAAGAACCCCTTCGACCGCAGCACCGTCCCGAACTCGCCGGAATCGAGCCTGCCGACGAAGTCCCATAGCCGTTCCGGGTCGAAAGCCAGCCCGGAGCGGAAAACCACGCTGGAGATCCCGTACTCCTCGGTCTCCGGAACGTGATCGCCGTTGAGCTCCGCCACCCAGCCGGGCGCTTCCTGTGCCCGTTCGACGTCGTAGCGCCCGGTGCCGAGCAGCCGGTCGAGCGGAACCCGTCCGCGTGTCGAGACGAGTACCTCCGCGGCGGGATTGAGTCGCCGCAGCACCGCCGTCAGCCGTTCGAGCGACGTGGGCGGGACGAGATCCGCCTTGTTGAGCAAGAGCACGTCGGCGAACTCGATCTGGTCCATCAGCAGGTCGCTGACCGTTCGTTCGTCGTCTTCGTACTGGTCAAGCCCGCGTTCGGTCAGTGCGTCCCCGGACGCCAGTTCGCGCTCGAAGTTCACGGCGTCGACCACGGTCACCATCGTGTCGAGGCGCGCCGCGTCCAGCAGGGTGACGCCGTCCTCACGGGCGAAGGAGAACGTCGCCGCCACGGGCATCGGCTCGGAGATCCCGCTCGATTCGATGAGCAGGTAGTCGAACCGTCCGTCCGCGCAGAGCCGCGCGACCTCTTCCAGCAGATCGTCACGCAAGGTGCAGCAGATGCATCCGTTGGTCATCTCGACGAGCCGTTCCTCGGTGCGGGACAGGCTGTTCCCGTCCCGCACCAGCGCGGCGTCGATGTTGACCTCGCTCATGTCGTTGACGATCACCGCCACCCGCAGCCCTTCGCGGTTGGCGAGGACGTGGTTGAGCACGGTCGTCTTGCCCGCGCCGAGGAACCCGGACAGTACCGTGACCGGCGTCGTCACTCTCCACCCTGGTGGCCGTGCTCATTGAAGAAGTGTTTCATCAGCTTGCGCGGCACGAGTTTCGTCTCGCCGTTCACCTTGATCGGCACCAGATCCGGTACGGCCGCCTTCCATTGCGCTCGGCGGGAACGGGTGTTGCCGCGCGACATCTTGCGCTTCGGGACGGCCATTACTTCGCACCTCCGCGACGCCCGTAGCGGCGGTGGAACTTCTCGACCTGACCCGCGGTGTCCATGATCCGCTGGTTGCCGGTCCAGAACGGATGCGACCACGAGCTGATCTCGACGTTCACGAGCGGATAGGTGTTGCCGTCGGTCCACTCGACGGTCTGCTCGGAAGTGGCGGTGGAGCGCGTCAGGAACGCGTCACCGGTGGAGAGGTCCTTGAACACCACAGGGTGGTAGTCGGGGTGGATACCCGGTTTCACTGCGTTTCGTCCTTTCGGTTCGACACGTTCGCGTCGTGCTTCTCGGGGTCGGTTTCCGTGTCCTCACACGGTTCTTCGTGCCACTCGCCGAAGGGATCCGGGTAGCGGAGCCATTCCCGTTCCCCGGCGGAGAGTTCCTCGTCGGTCAGCAGCGCCCCGTTCAGTGCGACCTCGATCTCGTCCGGGGTGGCCTGATCGGTGACCACCACCAGTTCCTGCGCGCGATCGCCGTACAGCGGGTCCCAGCGGAGAGAGGCGAGCGTGCGGCGTTCGGGGGAGACGTCGGCCCAGTCCGGCCCGTCGTCGGCCGCGAGCCACGGCCCGGCATGCCCGACGCCGAGCCCGCCGCCCGCAGACTCGATCCAGAGCGCCATCTCCGGCTGGCTCGCCACCCAGAGCCGTCCCCGACTGCGGACGACACCGTCGAGCAGGACGTCGATCGCGTCGTGGAGACGCTCCGGGTGGAACGGGCGCTGTGACGTGAAGGTGAGCAAGCCGATCCCGCAGTCGGTGTGCAAGGGCGGCTCGCCGTGCGACAGCGGTCCGTGCATGTCGGTGACCTCGCCGCGACGGGCTCCGGCGGGAACGGCGTCCAGCACGGTCTTCCCCTCGACGTCGGGCAGTTCGATCCGCGGGATCGACGGCGCGACCCGGTCGAGTACGGCCGACGTTTTCGCCGCCGACCAGGCGTCGCCCGCCGCGCCCGCGAGGACGAGCAGATCGGCGAACTCCACCTGCGACAACGCGACCTGGGCGACGGTGCGCTCGTCCTCCGGGCTGGCTCGCAGGTTCCGTTCGGCGAGTGTGTCGTCGCCGGTGGCGTCGGCCAGCCAGCTTTCGCGGTCGACGACGGCCAGTACGGCTTCGAGGTCGACGTCCTCGATCACGGGCCGCTCGCCGACCAGGACGTTCCTCAGCGCCCAGCTGACCGGCTCCGGCTCCATGGCCTCGTCGAGGCGCACCACGATCCGCCGCACCTGCGGCAGCTGAGAGAGCTTGCGCAGCAACGGCAACAAGTCTTCGCGAAGGGTGCACGAGACACAGCCGTGCGCCAGTTCGAGGACCGTGAGCTGGTCGCGGTCGCCGAGCCGGAGCCGCCGCCTGACCACTCCGGAGTGAATCTGCCTCAGGTCGTGGTGCACGACGGCGGTACCGGGCCCGGCCAGGCGCAGCCGCTCGGCGAGGTCGGCGTTCGGTCCCGGTGCGAGGCCACTGATCAGGACGAGGGGCACGCGCGGGTTTTCGGTCACTGAAGCTCCGGGGCGTCGATGGCGGTCTGGTACGACTGTGTACAGTAAATGAAAACGACAACCGATATCAACTCGGGAGGGTGTATGTCCGCCGTATGCCAGGTCACCGGCCGCAAACCGGGCTATGGGAAGCAGGTGTCGCACTCGCATCGGCGCACGTCCCGGCGCTGGGAGCCGAACCTGCAGGCGAAGCGGTACTTCGTGCCGAGCGAAGGACGCTGGGTTCGGCTGCGGGTCTCGGTGAAGGGCATGAAGACCATCGACAAGCGGGGGATCGAGGCCGTCGTGGCCGGACTCCGCGCGAAAGGGGTGAAGCTCTGATGGCCAAGAGCACCGACATCCGGCCGATCATCAAGCTTCGCTCGACCGCCGGCACCGGCTACACGTACGTCACGAAGAAGAACCGCCGGAACAACCCGGATCGCATGGTGCTGCGCAAGTACGACCCGGTCGCGCGCAAGCACGTCGAGTTCAAGGAAGAGCGCTGATGGCCAAGAAGTCCAAGATCGCCAAGAACGAGCAGCGCAAGGTGATCGCCGCTCGGTACGTCGGACGACGGCGCGAACTGAAGGCCACCATCGCCTCGCCGTCCGCGTCGCCAGAGGAGAAGGCCGCCGCCGTGTCGGCCCTGCAGGCGATGCCACGCGACGCCAGCGCCACCCGGATCCGCAACCGCGACACCGCCGATGGCCGCCCGCGTGGTTACCTGCGGAAATTCGGCTTGTCCCGGGTCCGGATGCGCCAGCTGGCGCACAGCGGCGAACTGCCCGGCGTCACGAAGTCGAGCTGGTGAGGGCGATGGCACGGCCGGACCGGGACCGCCCGCTCAAGCGCAAGACGAACCTGTTGCACGCCAACAAGATCACCGAGGTCGACTGGAAGGACGCCGACCTGCTGCGGAAGTTCATCTCCGACCGGGGCAAGATCCGTGCCCGCCGGGTCACCGGGCTGACTCCCCGGCAGCAGAAACAAGTCGCGACCGCGATCAAGAACGCCCGTGAGATGGCGTTGCTGCCTTATCCGAACGCGGGCCGCTGAGGAAGCCGTCCGGAATACCGGCGGACTCCGGTATTCCGGACGGTCCTCGCCGACCTGGGGAGCCGCGGTGTTCCAGCAGTTCGGTGAGCCTGCCGGGAGGCGTTGCGCCTCGCGATGCTCGACGCCAGGAGGAAGCACGCGGAGACGGTGGACGTCGGTCACGTCGCACTCGGGCTGATGGCCGCGCCCGGCGTCACGACCAATTCGGGGGACGCGAAGGCGGCGTTCCCGCGATCACGCGGCGGGCAGGCCACTGTGGACGCCGGTCACCTGCTGATCGCGCTGCTGGAAGGCAGCCCGGGGCTGAAACCTGTGGAAGAATCGGCCGCATGACGGAGAACCCCGGACAGGCCGAGGAATTCGATCCCGAACTGCTGGAGCTGTGGGCGAAGGTGTTCGGCTTCGCCCGGGCCGGCTCCACGGCCGATCTCGCCGCGTACGTCGACGCGGGTGTTTCGGCGAACCTGACCAACGACCGGGGCGACACCTTGGTCATGCTCGCCGCGTACCACGGTCACGCGGAGACGGTGGCCGCGCTGCTCGAACGCGGCGCCGACCCGAACCGCGAGAACGACAAGGGGCAGAGCCCGCTCGCCGGGGCGGTGTTCAAGAATGTGCCTGACGTGGTGAAGGCGCTCCTCAAGGGCGGTGCGGACCCGAGGGCGGGGGAGCCGTCGGCGATCGACGCGGCCAGGATGTTCGGCAACACCGAACTCCTGGCCCTGCTGGAGAGCTGAGGTAGTTCTCACTCGGATCGCGATCCGGGGCGGTGCCTCCTTACACTGCCCCGCATGGATGACCCGCATTACCTCTCCGGCCTCGACCTGGCAGGCCGTCGTGTCGTGATGATCGGTGGCGGGACGGTCGCCCAGCGCCGCTTGCCCCGGTTGATCGGCGCCGGCGCGCGGGTCGAACTGGTCTCGCCCCATACGACGCCGTCGGTCGGCGCCATGGTGGACGCGGGGGAGATCGTCTGGCACGAGCGCGGCTACACCGAAGGCGACCTCGCCGACGCCTGGTACGCGCTGGCCTGCACGAACGACCCCGAGGTCAACGCCGCCGTGTGCGCCGAGGCCGAACGCGAGCGGGTGTTCTGCGTCCGCGCCGACGACGGTGACCGCGGTAGTGCGGTCACCCCGGCCTCGGGCAGGCACGGCGGGCTGCTGGTCGGTGTCCTCTCCGGCGGAGAGCCGCTGCGGTCGGCCACCGTCCGGGACAGCGTCCTCGACGGCCTTCGCGCCGGCACCGTCGCCGACGGACGCGTGCCGGAGGCCCGCGACGAGCTTCCCGGCGTCGCGCTGGTGGGCGGCGGCCCCGGTGACCCGGAACTGATCACCGTCCGCGGCCGCAGGCTGCTCGCCAGGGCCGACGTCGTCGTCGCCGACCGGCTCGCCCCGCGCGAACTGCTCGACGAACTCTCACCCGACGTCGAGATCGTCGACGCGGCGAAGATCCCGTACGGCCGCGCTGCCAGCCAGGAAGTGATCAACTCCACGCTGATCGAGCGGGCCAAGGCGGGCAAGTTCGTCGTCCGGCTCAAGGGCGGCGACCCGTACCTGTTCGGCCGCGGCTTCGAAGAAGTCCTCGCCTGCGCCGAAGCGGGTATCCCGGTGACGATGGTCCCGGGTATCACGAGTGCGTTCTCCGTGCCCGCGGTCGCGGGCATCCCGGTGACGCATCGGGGGGTCGCGCACGAGGTCGTGGTGGTGTCCGGTCACGTCGCGCCGGGTGACGAGAAGTCGCTGGTGGACTGGGAACTGCTGGCGAAGATGCGGGGCACGATCGTGCTGATGATGGGCGTCGAACGCCTTCCGCTGTTCGCGAAGGCGCTCCTGGAGGGGCGGTCCGGCGACACACCGGTCGCGATCGTCGAGGACGGCACGATGCGCACGCAGCGGGTACTGCGCTCCACTTTGGACAGTGTGGTCGACGAGGCAGCCGCGGCCGGGGTGCGCCCGCCCGCGGTGATCGTCATCGGCCCGGTGGCAGGATTGGCCACGCCCTAGGGCGTGTCTGACAAATCTGTTCGATGGGGTTCGTGATCCAGGTGGTTCCTGGTGGTGTGGGCCCTTTGGCCTCGTACTGGATGTACTCGGTCGAAGGGCCCGCGCCGCCAGGGGCCGCCTGGGCGCGAAGACCGCGAACGAGATTTGTCAGACACGCCCTAGTCCGAGATGTAAAACCAGTCGATCCCGTCGTCGCCGGGGGCGTCGAGATGCTCCATCCGGACCAGTCCCGCTCGGACGGCCACCCGCTGTGACGCGACGTTCTCCGGCCGGACGCGGGCGATCACGAGGTCGTCCGGCCGGTGGGCGCGTGCCCAGTCGACGGCGGCGGTCGCGGCCTCACCGGCGTACCCGGAACCCCAGGACGATGGGAAGAACCGGTAGAAGAGGTTCAAGATCGAGCGCCGCCGGAAGCCGACGGTCTTCACGCCGCAGAACCCCAGGGGCTCCGGTGAACCGTGCCGCCGGACCGTCCAGTACCCGAACCCGTACTCGTTCCACTGGTCCGACCATCGCAGCAGCAGCTCGTCGGCGTCCTCACGGGTCGCCAGCATGTCCGAGGGATTGTGCTCGCAGGCCTCCGGATCGGTGTGGAGGGCGAGGATCGCGTCGAGGTCGGCCGGTACGGGCCTGCTCAGGAGCAGGCGTCCGGTCCGGAGTTCTTCCGCTCCCGTGTCACCGGTCATGGCATCGGGCTGAGAAGTCGGCGATGGCTTCGGTCAGGCGGCTGGGGTCGAAACGTAGTTCGACCGGGCTGCGTGCCTGGACGAACTCGGCCGCCGGCATGTCCACGGCCAGGGTGTCGGCGTCGCCGAACGGGTGGATCGGGTCGCGTTCGTGGCCGATGACCAGTGCCGGAGTGGTGATCTTCCGCCGGATCGACTTGGGTGGCGCGATACGGCCGAACAGCACGCCGTGCAGGAGCGCGGCCATCGGCGCGGGCTGCTGGGAGAGCGTGTCGGTGACGACGTCGACCCATTGGTTGCCGTGCGGGACGAGTTTCACCGCCATCGCCACCCCCTGGACGGTCACCGGCAGGAACCGGGCGGCCATCAGCAGCGGGGTGAACGTGATCAGCCCGGCGACGATCGCGTTGTCCAGCACCGGCATCTCCACGACCAGGCCGAGCGCGCGATCCGGCGCGGAGACACCCACTTCGAGCGCGACGTTGGCGCCCAGCGACGTCCCGCCGATGACGGCGGACTCGATGTCGAGATGGTCGAGGAGGGCGACGGTCTGCTCCGCGAACGCGGGCATCGAATACAGCCAAGAGTCGGTCGGCCGGTCCGAGTCGCCGTGGCCCAGCAGGTCGAGGGTGATGGCCCGGAAGCCCGCTCGCGCCAGCTTGCGTGCGAGCGGGGCGTGCATCCGCCTGGTCAGCATCATCCCGTGAGTCAGCACGACCACCCGGTCGCCGGAGCCGAACTCGGTGTAGGCGAGCCGGTGACCCTCATGGGTGAACGATCCCGACAGTTCGATCGGCCGGGAAGAGCGTCCCTGTGCGGGGATCGGTGCGGGCAGGTCGGCGACCGCGGTGGCGCTGCTGGCCGGGCTCATCTCCCACCGTCCTTACGTCGGTCGTCGGTACTCATCGGTAGTACTCGGTGGTACCAGGAAAGCATCTCGCGGCCACTGGGGCACAGTGGCCATTGGCAGCCTGTCAATCGCATAAGTCAAGATGACCCTATGACCGCTACAACTGACAGTCTTCCTGATCTCGTTTCGCTCAAGGTGGACATCGACGGGCACGTCGCCGAAGTGACACTGCTCGGCCCGTCCAAGGGCAACGCGATGGGTCCCGATTTCTGGCGCGAACTGCCGATCGTCTTCCGTGCGCTGGACGCGGACCCGCAGGTCAGGGCGGTCGTGCTGACCGGAAGCGGCAAGCATTTCTCCTACGGGCTCGATCTGCCCGCGATGATGCCCAGCTGGGGCGAGATGCTCGGCGGCGACGCGCTCGCGGGCCCGCGGACGAAATTCCTGGACGAGGTCAAGACGCTCCAGGCGAGTGTGTCCTCGATCGCCGAATGCCGTAAACCGGTCATCGCGGCCATTTCCGGCTGGTGCATCGGCGGCGGTGTCGACGTCATCGCGGCCGCCGACATCCGCCTGGCGAGCACGGACGCCAAGTTCAGCGTGCGGGAGGTCAAGGTCGCGATCGTCGCCGACCTCGGCAGCCTGCAGCGGCTCGCGCCGATCATCGGCGAGGGGCATCTACGTGAACTGGCCTTGACGGGCAAGGACATCGACGCGGCCCGCGCGGAGAAGATCGGCCTGGTCAACGACGTCTGCCCGGACCAGGAGACGCTGCTCGCCGAGGCCCGCAAACTGGCGCTGGATATCGCGGTCAACCCGCCGCTGGTCGTGCAAGGCACCAAGAACGTCCTTTCGGCCAACACCGAACGCCAGGTCGCCGAAGGCCTGCGGTACGTCTCGGCCTGGAACTCGGCGTTCCTGCCGAGCAAGGACCTCGGCGAGGCCGTGCAGGCCTTCCTCGAGCGGCGGGCGCCCGAGTTCAAGGGAGAGTAGAAAGAACCGGCGGCCATCCAGCGGACCAGGAGGAAGATCGTGAGCGCTTCGGAGGCACACCGCACGTTCCGCGAGGCGCGGGACTATCTGCAGGCCCATCGCGAGGATTACGAAACCGCGTACCGGGACTTCAGCTGGCCCCGCCCGGCCGAGTTCAACTGGGCCCTGGACTGGTTCGACGTCATCGCGGCCGATCCGGCCAACCAGGACCGGTACGCGTTGTGGATCGTCGAAGAGACCGGCATCGAGAACCGCTGGACCTATCCGGAGATGGCGCGCCGGTCCAACCAGGTCGCGAACTGGCTGCGCTCGCTCGGCGTCCGACGCGGTGACCGGCTGATCCTCATGCTGGGCAACCAGGGTGAGCTGTGGCAGACCATCCTCGCCGCGATCAAACTGGGCGCGGTCATCATTCCGTCGTCGACCCTGCTCGGCCCGGCCGACCTCACCGACCGGGTCGAGCGGGGCGCGGCGAAGCACGTCGTGATCCGCTCCGCCGACGTGCACAAGTTCGAGAACGTCCCCGGGGACTACACGCGGATCACGGTGGGCGACCCCGTCGAGGGCTGGAAGTCCTTCGTGGACGCCTACGAGGAACCGGACGAGTTCACCCCGGACGGGCCGACAGCCGCGGGCGATCCGCTCTTGCTGTACTTCACCTCGGGTACCACCGCGAAGCCGAAACTGGTGCAGCACACGCAGGTCTCGTACCCGGTCGGGCATTTGTCCACCATGTACTGGATCGGTCTCGAACCGGGTGACGTCCATTTGAACATCTCGTCGCCGGGATGGGCGAAACACGCGTGGAGCAACGTCTTCGCGCCGTGGAACGCCGAGGCGACGGTGTTCCTCTACAACTACGCGCGCTTTGACGCGGTTTCGCTTATGGCGCAGATGGACCGCTGCGGCATCACCAGTTTCTGCGCGCCGCCGACGGTGTGGCGGATGCTGATCCAGGCCGACCTGACCGTGCTGAAGACCCCGCCACGCAAGGTGGTCGGCGCGGGCGAGCCGCTCAACCCCGAAGTGATCGATCAGGTCGAAAAGGCTTGGGGAGTCACGATTCGCGACGGTTTCGGGCAGACGGAGAGCAGCGTCCAGATCGCGAACACCCCCGGCCAGGACGTCGTCCCCGGCTCGATGGGCCGCCCGCTCCCCGGGTTCACCGTCGCGCTCGTCGATCCCGTCACCGGCGAGCGAGCACAAGAGGGAGAGATCTGCCTCGACCTGGATCACCGTCCGGTCGGCCTGATGACCGGCTACGCGGACGACGAGGAGCGCTCCGCCGCGGCCTTCGCGAACGGCTTCTACCACACCGGCGACGTCGGCTCGATCGACGAACGCGGCTACATCACGTACGTGGGCCGGACGGACGACGTCTTCAAGGCGTCGGACTACCGGATCTCGCCGTTCGAACTGGAAAGTGTCCTGCTGGAGCACGAAGCCGTCGCCGAGGCGGCCGTGGTCCCGGCGCCGGACCCGATCCGGCTCGCGGTGCCGAAGGCGTACGTCGTCCTCACCGACGGACACCCGCCGACAGCCGGGACAGCGGAGTCCATTCTGGCCTTCTGCCGTGAGCATCTGGCGCCGTACAAGCGAATCCGGCGCCTCGAGTTCGCGGAACTGCCGAAGACGATCTCCGGCAAGATCCGTCGCGTCGAGTTGCGGGGCCGGGAGAACGACGCGGCCGGGCGGCCGGCGGGGGAGTTCCGCGAGGAGGACTTTCCGCAGCTGAAGGGCTGACCTCAGGTGCCATGAACGGCCCGTTACTTGCGAAATTCGCAAGTAACGGGCCGTTCGCGCCGGTGTGTCATTTTGAGGGGTAAGGCAAACGTGGCGTGACTGATTCGGCGGCCGGAGCGGACTCTTCAGGGGCCCGACACCGCACTCGCGTGTTGAAGCCGTGACTCGCGTGCTCAGACTCGGCACACGTGAGTTCGGCATCCAGCACGTGAGTTCCGTCTTTAAGCACGCGAGTTACGTGCTCAAGCACGCGAGTTACGGCTTCAAGCACGCGAGTTACGTGCTCAAGCACGCGAGTCACGCCGTCGCTCCGGCCGCCAACCCCGCGAACAAGTCGGTCACAGCGAGCCCAGGCACCACGCCACGTTTGACTTACCCGTCATGAGGGGTCCCCATAGGACGAAAAGTGTCCGATGGGGACCCCTCATGACACACCGGGAGCGGTCGGCGGCGCCACGGGCAGCCGTCATCTTTACGGGACGCCGTCGACCTCGGCGCGGGCGCGCAGGGCTTCTGCGGACTCGCGCGGCAGGCCCGCAACCACGGGTTCAGTGAGATTCTCGGGCCGGGCTACCCCGGCCACGACGACCACACGCAGGTGGCGCACCGGTCCGGCCGGTTGTGGTCGGCGTCGTCCTGCGGGATCTGACCCGTCATTCCCATTGCCACAGCGAAGGCGGCCGTCCTCCTTTGGGGAGGGCGGCCGCGTGTTCGGTGGTGCGTCGCAAGCCAGGGACCCGCTCCATGGTCCGGCCGAGGTTCGCCGGATAGGGCCGGTCGCCGGTCAGTGCCTCGGACGCGTCCAGTGCCTGCGCCGTGGTGAAGATCCGCCCCAGCAGCCCGGCGGTGAACCCGGTGTCCCGCCACAGCCGGTCGGCAAGCAGCGGACGGCAGTCGGCCACGATCCGGTCGTGGTCGAAGGCCAGCGGGGGCACCTTGTCCAGTGGCGTCCACAGCACGTTCTCGCTGACGGCCGGCCCGGGATTGGTCGTCGCCCACAACGCGACGGACAGGGTGGGCCCGCGAGGGTCGCGATTCGGCTCGTCGAAGGTGATGAGCTGCCCCGTCGCCGTGAGCGTGCCCGGCGGCAGGGCGAGTTTGGTGACCACCGCCCTGGCACCCGCGTCCCGCAGCCGTTCCCCGACCCCGAGCAGCACCCCGGGCAGCGCGAGATCCCCCGCGAACGGCTCGGCGGCTCTCGGCGCGACGCCCAGCAGCACGGTCCTGGCCTCGGGGTCGAAGCGCAGGACCAGGACGTCCACGGACACCGGAGTCGAGTCGATCACACGCTGATTGTCGACCGTGCCCCGGCGGCCGCGGCGACCGGGATCCGGTAGTCGGCGCGGTCCGGGCCGTAGCCGGTGACTGCCACCGGGAGCCGGTCGTGGAACCACGCCAAGGGATCCGGAAGCCCGACGGCGCGGGAGCCGTCGGCAGGTACGACTCGAAGCCCTGTCGCGTCGAGGTGGGTCACCGCTAGGGCGTCCACGCCTTCGCACGCCGCGATCGCGTAGTCCAGCAATGCCGCGTCGAGGTGCCCCGCCCGCCACGCGCCCTGGAACTCGCCGGTGCCGTTGTGAGCCTCGGGAAAGCGGGCGAGCACGGAGGCCGACTCGGTCGGCAGCGGCCCCGCGCCGTGCCGCGTGAGATAGGTCCGCGTGACACCCAGGACGGTGTGCGGACGCCCGCCCAGCAGCTCGCGCGCGTTGTGCGGGGTGGTGGTGGACCAAGTCGTATGCGGTGCGAACCCATGGTGCTGGTCGAGGAGAACCCCCTGCGCTCCCTCGAAAACCAGCCTCCCGGCGTCGGCGAGCCGCCCCGTTTCGTCCCCGTCGGTAATCCGTATCGCGCCGGCGAAATCCCGGTACGTCGCCACGAGTTCGTCCACGGTATGCGACGGCGTGGCGAGCGGGGCGTAGAACCGGGCGAGCGCGTCGAGTTTGCGTCGCAGCACCGATGGCCGGGCGCAGTCGGCGACCGTGGGCGCCGCACCCGGCGTCCCGATCACCTCCTGGCTTTCCACCACGTCACCCGGGGCGGCTCCGGACAGCAGCGAGTACCAGACCGTCTCGCCGATGCCCTTGCCACACGAACCGTGCCGTCCGCCGCCGCGGGCAAGCTCCCGTGCCCGGTTGGCGTGAATGTGGAACGGGGTCGTGAGCAGGGCTTGGCCGTCCACACTCAGCAGCGAGAGCGGATTCCGGACGCCCGCCGTTTCCAGCTGCCGTACCTCCGCGGCCAACGCGAACGGCTCGACCAGCACGAACCGCGAGAGGTGGGTGGGCACGCCGGCGAACGTGCCCGCCCCGAACTGGCTGAACGTATGGTGCCGTCCCTCCGCGACGACGTTGTGCGCGGCCTGCGCGCCGCCGTTGAAGCGGACGACGGCGGTGGTGGGCCGGTCGGCGCAGAGCGCGTCGACCACGGCCCCCTTGCCTTCGTCGCCGAAGCCGAGCCCGACCACCACCACGTGTCCGTCCAGGACGCTCATCGCGGCACCGCGCGTTCGGGCACGGCCGCTTTGACGAGCGTCTTGCCGCCGAGCTTCACCAAGGCCTTGCCGACCGCCGCGCTCTCGGCGGCCGAACCGATCTCGGCGAGGTCGGCGAGCGCCCCGTCCACGTCGACGACCCGCTCCTGTAGCCCGATCGTGGCGGCGATCAGCTCGCAGACCGCGCCGGGGTCGTCGAGTTTGAGGAAGTTCTGGCCGAGCAGGCTGTTCCAGTGCTCGCCGATCTCCGGGTCGTGGTAGTACGACGACTGATTCGGCAGGACGTAGTAGACGTTCCATTTGCGGGCCAGTTCCCGGTACACCGACGCGGGATCGATGTCCTGCCGGACGTTGTCGCCGATGACGCGCCGGATGTGCCGTGCTTCGAGTGCGGGTTTGTTCAGCTCGTCGCCGATGAGGAACAGATATCCCTTGCGGCCGCGCTTCTGCCACGCGTCGGTGACCACGTGCTCGGCCATGAAGTAGGCGGCCAGCTCGTAGGACTCGCTCTTCTGCCCACCGCCACCGCCTTCGAGGAAGATCGTGCGCAGCTGCTCGTCCATCCGGTTGTCCGACTCGAACTGCCCGATCTGCAACGGGACCCGGTCGCTGTCGGCGTCGCCGATCGCGCCGAACAGGACCTGCGGGTCGGCCAGATACCCGCGGCGCTTCAGCAGGCCGTGAAGTTTCCCGAGCTTGCCTTGCATGATCCTCGGTACCCGGCGCATCGAACCGGTGACGTCGAACAGCACCGCGATCGGCGTCGAGTCCGCGTGATCGGCCGAGTCCCGGCACTCGCGGACGGCGTCCGCCGGATCGAGCGCGGGCGCGACCCGCCATTCGGTCGCGGGCCTGCCGCGCAAGCCGGCGGTGTAGCCGAAATCGTCCTCACCCTTGGCCGCGCGGAAGGTTTTCGCCGCGGCGTAGGCGTTGTCGTCCCACTGTCCGTGTCCCATGGTCAGGCTCCTGTCTCGGGGATGGTGAAGGGCGCCGTGCAGCTCGTCGAGCAGGCATCAGATCAGGCTGAAGTCGCCGTGACCACGGTGTCGTCGCTGGTGAGCCTAGTTTGAGTCTAATAGACTCTTACTTCGCGCCGCAAGAGGGGCCGGGTCGCGAGTGGTAAGTCCCGTTAGGACGTCACCTTCCCGAAGTACATGAAGGCCCCCTTCCGTGCGCCTAGCGCAAGGAAGGGGGCCTTCATGTACTTGAAGCGGGGCTTCGCACCGTGCGGCTCTCTCAGGAGCGGGTGGCTTCGATCTGCCGTTCGTCCTCGGTCGAGCAACTGGTCACCGGATCGTTCGGCCCGCTGCCGCACGTCCACGCGCCGATCACCACCGGGCCGGGGCCCTGCGGCGACGCGGCCTCGGCGGGCGTCAGCTTCGTGAAGTAGTCCGTCAGCACCTGTGTCGCCTCGGCGCATTCGGTCTTCCCCCGGACGACGACCTTGCTCTTCGCGCCCTGCGGGCCGGCGAAGTCGCCGCATGGCGTTCCGGCAAGGGCGTGGTCGGCGGCGGGTGAGGACGGCGGCGCCGGCGCGGCCGAGGGGGCGGGATCCGCTCCGCAACCGCTCAACAGGACGGCGGTGAGGATGGTGAGGCCGGCGGGAAGTACGGAGAGGCTCTTCATGGGCCCTTCTTCTCGGGGATGGTTCATTCGACGGGGACGACGGCGGCGAACACGTTCTGCTCGCCCTTGCTGCAACTGGTGCCGCCTTGCGCGGCGGGTGCCCCGGAAACGCACAGCCAGCCGTCGACGGTCTCGCTGACCGGCTCGTCCGAACCCGCGGACTGGCGGCCGGCGATGGTCTTGTGGAACGAGCCGACGATCCCGGTGGCGTCGGCGCAGGAGACGCCCGGCCCGTTGAGCACTTGAAGTGTCAGCCCGCTCGCCGCGGTGACCGTGCCGCACGAACCCTGTACCGGTTCAGCCGGTTTCGGCTTGGGGGCGGGATTCGGGGCAGCGGACGGACTCGGCGCGGTCTGCGACGGAATCGGTGGCACGGAAGGACTGGAAGTACTCGAAGGGGGCGCGGACGGTGGCGGCGGCGCGGAGGTGACAGGCGGTGGCGGCCCTTCGCTCGAACAGGCGGTGAGTGTTCCGGCGGCGAGGACGGCCGCGAGCAGACGCCGCCACGATCCCGTGGTCGTCGAGACGGGCAAGGCGATCCTTTCGTCGGCCGGTCGTGGCCCGCCCATTCTGACCTGGCCGGACCCGATGCCGTGGCATTGATCCACGTTCGATTCGCGGGAGGTTATCGCGTCGGCGGCACGGCGATACGCGAGGACCGCTCATTCACTGTCCATTGTGGACGATTAACATGCCGTTCACAGCGCGACAACACGCTGCTGCCGTCGCGAACCGATCGGACGAATCCGGCGCCGGGTGGTTAACGCCGACGCCTGTTCCGCCGAAAACAAAGGTAGCGCTCCGGCGTGTCCCAGTCCCCGTCACCGAAACCGTGAGAGCGATGAAGACCGACGAACAGCTCGACCCCGCGTCATTCGAGGCCACCGCACCGGCGAGCGCGGAGCTGCCACCGACAGCCCCGTGCACCGTCGTCTGGTGCGGCGGCCGCCCGTACGTCCTGGAGAGTTCCACGGGGCACACCCGTTGGATGGGCACCGATCATCGCGGCAGGCCGGTGGCCCTGACCAGCGCGGATCTGCAACGCCGCGGCTGGAGCCACACCCGGGCCAGCTGACGCCGGGCGACGCGGGCGTCACTGGCTAGGCTGAGCGGGTGAGTACGCCCCCCGAACCGAGCGTGACCAGCGAAGAGCCTTCTTTGCTACGGCAGGCTCTGAACGTTCCCAACATGCTTTCGATCCTCCGGCTCGCCGGGGTGCCGGTCTTCCTGTGGCTGCTGCTCGGCCCGAAGGAGGACGGCTGGGCGCTCGCGCTGCTCGTGTTCAGCGCGCTCACCGACTGGCTCGACGGCAAGCTCGCCCGCTGGCTCAACCAGATGTCACGCCTCGGTCAGCTGCTCGACCCCGCCGCTGACAGGCTCTACATCCTCGCGACGCTGATCGCGTTCCTGCTTCGCGACATCATCCCGTGGTGGCTCGTGGTTCCGCTGGTCATCCGGGAAGCAGTCCTGGGCGTCTGCGTGCTGCTGCTGCGTCACCGCGGGTTCGCCCCGCCGGAGGTCACCTACATCGGCAAGGGCGCGACCTTCGTGCTGATGTACGCCTTCCCGTTCCTGCTGCTCACCCAGGGTGGTTCCGACATCGCCTCGATCGCCCGTCCGATCGGCTACGCCTTCACCGCGTGGGGTGCGGTCCTGTACGTCTATTCGGGCGTGTTGTACGTCGTCCAGACGGTGCGGGCGCTGCGTTCGGCCGGACAAGCCGGCTAACGGGAGGCGCCGGGCGCGCGGTCCGGCGGGATGCGAAACTGCGCGCGTCGGTTTCAAGTGAGGGCTTGAGAAAGGGGAGCGGCGTTGTCCACTCCAGAAGAACTGCGCTACACCGAGGAGCACGAGTGGGTCTCCGTGCGCGACGGCGGGCTCGTACGCGTGGGCATCACGGAGTACGCGCAAGACCAGCTCGGTGACGTCGTGTTCGTCGAACTCCCCGAGGTCGGCAAGCAGGTCGGCGCCGGCGACGCGTTCGGCGAGGTCGAATCGACCAAGAGCGTTTCGGAGCTGTTCGCCCCGCTCGACGGCGAGGTGGTCGCGACCAACGACGCGGTGACCGAGTCACCCGAGCTGATCAACAGCGATCCCTACGGCGAGGGCTGGCTCATCGAGCTCCGGCTCGACGACGCGAGTTCGGTCGATTCTTTGCTCGAGGCCGAGGCGTACCAGGCGCTGATCAAGGAATAGCCGCAGGCTGCGGCCCCTTGACCGGAGTAGGGGGAGCCGCGGGCCGGAGATTCGATCAGGCACGGTACGTTTGACCTCTGCACGTTCTTGAGTAGTGGCAACACACATGCGTTAGGAGAGCTCAGGTGAGCACGAACGACGGGCCCGGCGTTCCCCCGGAGCAGTCTCCGGAGCGGACCTCTGTCTTCCGGGCCGACTTCCTGGCCGACGTCGAAGGCACCGAGGCTCCTCCGGCTGCCGAGGCCCCTGTCCAGGGCGTGGACGCGCTTCCCGCCGGTTCCGCGTTGCTGGTCGTCAAGCGCGGCCCGAACGCGGGTTCGCGCTTCCTGCTCGACCGCGACACCACCAGTGCGGGACGGCACCCGGACAGCGACATCTTCCTCGACGACGTCACGGTTTCCCGGCGGCACGCCGAGTTCCGCCGTGAGGGCGGGGAGTTCGTCGTCATCGACGTCGGCAGCCTCAACGGCACCTACGTCAACCGCGAGCCGGTCGACCAGGCTGTTCTCGCCGGTGGCGACGAGGTACAGATCGGCAAGTTCCGCCTGGTCTTCCTGACCGGTCCGGGTTCCGGGGGCCAGGGGGCACAGTGACTGCGGCCGGGCGGCCTGATCGGGATGCGTCGCAGCGCGATGGGTTGAGCATCGGGGCCGTGCTGGCACAACTGCGTGGCGACTTCCCCGATGTCACCATCTCCAAGATCCGGTTCCTCGAGGCGGAAGGTCTGGTTCAGCCAGGTCGGACGCCTTCGGGGTACCGGCAGTTCGCTCCGGCGGACGTGGAGCGGTTGCGGTTCGTCCTGTCCGCCCAGCGGGATCACTACCTTCCGTTGAAGGTCATCAAGGAACAGCTGGACGCGGCGGATCAGGGCGCCGCGCCCTCGGCGGAGGTACCGAGACCGCCGCGAAAACTTGTTTCGCTCGAAGCCCCGGGGGAGAACGGCGGACTGCCGTCCCCCGGGGATTTCGAATGCGATCGCGAGATCAGGCTGACCGAGGAAGATCTGCTGCGCCAGGCGGGAATCGACGCCGCCACCCTCGCTGAGCTGCGGCAATACGGTCTCGTTCGCCCAGGCGCGGCGGGGTTCTTCGACCCTGACGCGGTCGTCGTGGCCAAGACCGTGAAGGCGATGACCGAATTCGGTATCGAGCCGAGACATCTGCGTGCCTTCCGCGCCGCGGCCGACCGCGAAGTCGGCCTGCTGGAGCAGATCGTGACCCCGGTGTATCGGCACCGTGACGAGGACGCCCAAGCGAGGGGCGACGAGGTCGTCCGTGAGCTCGCGGCACTGTCCGTAGCGTTACATACGCTCCTTGTGAAGGCGGGAATACGGGCCGTCACGGGTGGTTGAACGGTTTCGGAGGACAGGAAACCGCTGTGCGGCCACTTGTCAATGACTGAATGTTCGGCACCCAATGCCGTACCGTGAGAGTGGGTTTGCCGCGGCGAACCGAGAATGTCGGAGACAGCGAGCACAGCGCTCGGAAGACGGGTAGCGTCGGGTTCATCAGCGTCGCTTGGTCGTCGAGACAAGCGTTGCGGCCCGTGCGCACGAGAGGGAGGCGAAGCCCGATGAGCGAAATGCGCGTCGTCGGCGTGCGGGTGGAGCTGCCCGCGAATCAGCCGATCTTGTTGCTGCGGGAAACCGAAGGCGAGCGATACCTGCCGATCTGGATCGGCTCGGTGGAGGCCACCGCCATCGCCTTGGAGCAGCAGGGAGTCCGCCCGGCCCGTCCGCTCACCCATGACCTGCTCAAAGAGGTCATCGGAGCGCTGGGCCGAGAGTTGGAACAGGTCGTCATCACCGACTTGAAGGAAGGCACGTTCTTCGCGGAACTGGTCTTCGACGGGGACATCCGGGTTTCCGCGCGGCCGAGCGATTCGGTGGCGCTGGCGCTGCGGGTCGGGGTCCCGATCCACGCCGTCGACGCGGTGCTGGAGGAAGCGGGCCTCATCATCCCCGACGAGCAGGAGGACGAGGTCGAGAAGTTCCGCGAGTTCCTCGACTCCGTGTCACCTGAGGACTTCCGCGGCGCGGATACCTGATCCGCATCGCGAGATCTTGAAAGAAAGGGGCGGCGCCGGTGGCGCCGCCCCTTCTTCTCGCGTGCGGTGCGAAGGCGGGGTTCGGGTGGATCGAGCCTGAACGGGAAGTGAACCTCAGGCCGCGGTCGCCCGGGTGAACAGGTCCGCCAGTTCCCGCCCGTACCGCTCCAGGTCCAGCTTCGGGTCCGCCGCGAACTTCGCGGCGACGCCGTCGATGGCCTGTGCGATCGACAGCGCCATGACGTCCGGCGCGAAGCCGCCGAAAGCGCCTTCCTGCTGCCCCTGCCGCAGCTGGCGTTCGAGCCGCCCGGTGCGGAACTCTTCGACGATCGGCGCAGACATGAACCAGCCTTCGGTATCCGATCCGCTGGAGGCCATCTCGACCATGACCCGTACGAGTTGCGGGTGCGAACCGAGGAACGCGATCTCCGACTCGATGTAGCCACGCAGCAGCCCGGCCCGGTCGGTCGTGCCCTGGATCCGCTCCTCGAGGAACTTGTCCTTCATCCCGGTCGCGGTGGTGACCACGGCCTGCATCAGGCCTGCCTTGTTGGTGAAGTGGTACGAGATGATCCGGGTGCTGGACAGCCCGGCCCGTTCTTTGATCTTCGCGAAAGACGTCTTGTGGTAGCCGAGATCGGAAATAGTCGCGATCGTGGCCCCGATGATCTGGGCTCGCCGGGCGGCCTCGGTGACCGACAGTCCGAGTTCCGCCTGAACCTCGACGACGGCGCTCTCTGATGACGGAGTTACTTGCATGAGTAAAAATTAACATGGCTGAGTAAACGTGGCAACCGGGTAACCGTACGGCCGTTCGGGGGAGTGTCCCCAACAAGCCTCAAGAAGAGCTTGAGGTTCACCGCGCGTCGCGTTGACCGCTTTGCCGGACGCGCTTACCGTCAATGGAGGTAAATCGCCAAGGTGTGATTCGGATGTCTGGGGCATTCGTCTTGACGGTTGACTCCGGTGCGGACTCACGTGGGTCCGCGCGGCTTTGTTCGCCGGCCGCCAGGTCGGGCGAGGGGAGGCATGGCGTGGTCGAGGCTGGTAGCCCTCAAGAGCCGCTCGTTCCGGTCGCTGACGGCGAGCAGGGTGAGCTGTTTCCCGATTCTTCCCTTCCGGACGAACTCGTCGGCTACCGCGGTCCCGCCGCCTGTCAGATCGCCGGGATCACCTACCGGCAACTCGACTACTGGGCCCGGACGAAGCTGGTCGCGCCGAGTATCCGCACCGCGCACGGTTCCGGTTCGCAGCGGCTGTACTCGTTCAAGGACATCCTTGTCCTGAAGGTCGTCAAGCGTCTGCTCGACACGGGTGTCTCACTGCAGAACATCCGGGTCGCGGTCGATCACCTGCGCCTGCGCGGCGTCCGCGACCTCGCGAAGGTCACACTGTTCTCCGACGGCACCACCGTCTACGAGTGCACCTCGCCCGAGGAGATCGTCGATTTACTGCAGGGTGGGCAGGGCGTTTTCGGTATCGCCGTCAGTGGTGCGATGCAGGAGATCAGCGGCACCATCCACGAGTTCCAGGCCGAGCGCGCCGACGGCGGCGTGATCGAAACCGTCACGCCGGACGAGTTCACGCAACGCCGTAACGCACGTCGCACCGGCTGATCATGAAGCCGCGCGCGCGGCAGGGTAGGCTCACTTCCGCGGTCGACGAATCCGCGCGGGAGAGACCGAGCCGATAACAGCTCGGCGCCGAAGGAGCAAGTCCTCCCCGGAACCTCTCAGGCACCCTGGACCGCGCGGACGAGACGCCTCTGGAAAGTGAGTCGTCAGGTCACCACCTGGCGGCTCCGCCGACGGTGCAAGCCCGACTCAACCCACGGGTGAAACTCTCAGGCGCCCCACGGGGTACGGACAGAGTGGGGAGGGCCAGGACAATCCGTCCCGGCCCCGCCCCCGCGTCTTGGGAGGTCCCCGATGGAGCCCGGTTCACTGGCCGCACTCGAAGCCGGAACTCCCTTCGCGGACCGGCATATCGGTCCCGGCCCGGACGAACTCGCACGCATCCTCGACGTCATCGGCGTCGGCTCCCTGGACGAACTCGCCGAGCGGGCCGTTCCCGCGTCGCTGCGGGACTCCGCGACGCCGCCGGACCTGCCGCCACCCGCCACCGAGACCGGGGCACTCGCCGAACTTCGCGCGCTGGCCGCGCGGAACCGGCCGATGGTCCAGATGATCGGCCTCGGCTACCACGACACCGTGACCCCGCCGGTGATCCGCCGCAACGTGCTGGAGAGCCCGGCCTGGTACACCGCGTACACGCCGTACCAGCCGGAGATCTCGCAGGGCCGCCTCGAAGCGCTGCTCAACTTCCAGACCATGGTCGCCGACCTGACCGGCCTGCCGATCGCGAACGCGTCCATGCTGGACGAAGCGACCGCGGCCGCGGAGGCGATGACGCTGGTCCGCCGGGCGGGCAAACCGCGATCGAACCGGTTCGTGGTAGACGAGGACACCCTCCCGCAGACGATCGAGGTGCTGCGCACCCGCGCCGAACCGCTCGGCATCGAACTGGTGACCGCCGACCTGTCCCAGGGCATCACCGGACTCGGCCTCGGCGGCGACTTCTTCGGTGTGCTGCTGTCGTATCCGGGTGTGTCCGGTGCCGTCCGCGAATGGGACCACACCATCGCCGAGGCCAAGGCGCTCGGCGCGGCCGTGGTGATGGCCGCGGATCCGCTGGCGCTGACCCTGCTGCGGTCGCCCGGTGAACTCGGCGCGGACGTCGCGGTCGGCTCGACGCAGCGGTTCGGCGTGCCGATGGGTTTCGGCGGCCCGCACGCGGCGTACCTCGCCGTCCGGCAAGGTCTCGAACGGCAGCTGCCCGGCAGGCTCGTCGGGGTGTCGAAGGACGCCGACGGCGCGCCCGCGTACCGGCTCGCACTGCAGACCCGCGAACAGCACATCCGCCGCGAGAAGGCGACCAGCAATATCTGCACCGCGCAGGTGCTGCTGGCGGTCATCGCGTCGATGTACGCGGTGTACCACGGGCCGGAAGGCTTGCGTGCCATCGCGAACCGCGCCCACCGGATGGCCACCGTGCTCGCGGCGGGGCTCGCCGAGAGCGGGGTGGATGTCGTGCACTGCGAGTTCTTCGACACCGTCATGGTGGCCGTCCCCGGCCGCGCGGCCGGAGTCGTCGCCACGGCACGGGAACTCGGTGTCAATCTCCGGCCCGCCGACGCGGACCACGTCGCCGTCGCCTGCGATGAGACGACGACCCGTGAGCATCTTTCCTTGGTATGGAAGGCGTTCGGTATCGCGGTGTCCGATGTGGACTCCCTGGACGCGGATACCGCGGACGGTTTCCCGCCGGATCTCCGTCGCACCAGTGCGTACCTGACGCATCCGGTCTTTCACGCGCACCGCTCGGAAACCGCGCTGCTGCGCTACCTGAGGGCGTTGTCGGACAAGGATGTCGCCCTCGACCGGAGCATGATCCCGCTCGGTTCCTGCACGATGAAACTCAACGCCACGGCCGAAATGGAGCCGATCACCTGGCCGGAGTTCGCCGGGCCGCATCCCTTCGCGCCCGCCGAGGACGCGGCGGGCTTGCTGTCCATCGTCAAGGACCTGGAGCGCTGGCTGGCCGGGATCACCGGCTACGACGCGGTTTCCCTGCAACCGAACGCCGGCAGCCAGGGTGAGTTCGCCGGTCTGCTGGCGATCCGCGCCTACCACCGCGAGCGCGGGAACGAGGCACGCGACGTCTGCCTGATCCCGTCGAGCGCGCACGGTACGAACGCGGCCAGTGCCGTGATGGCGGGGATGCGGGTCGTCGTCGTGAAATGCGACGACGAGGGCAACATCGACCTCGGTCATCTCAAGTCCACTGTGGACGAGCACGCCGACGACCTCGCCGCGATCATGATCACCTACCCGTCCACCCACGGCGTGTACGAGGACACCGTGCGCGAGGTCTGCGCGCTGGTGCACGACGCGGGCGGCCAGGTGTACGTCGACGGGGCGAACCTGAACGCCCTGATCGGGGTCGCGCAGTACGGCAAATTCGGCGCCGACGTCTCACATCTCAACCTGCACAAGACTTTCTGCATCCCGCACGGTGGCGGCGGTCCCGGCATCGGGCCGATCGGCGTCCGCGCGCATCTGGCGCCCTTCCTGCCGAACCACCCGCTTCAGCCGGACGCCGGACCGGTGACCGGTGTCGGCCCGATCAGTGCCGCGCCGTGGGGCAGCGCGTCGATCCTGCCGATTTCCTGGGCCTACGTCCGGATGATGGGTGCGGAAGGCCTGCGGCGTGCGACCCTGACCGCGGTCGCGAACGCCAACTACGTCGCCAAACGCCTCGCGGAGCACTACCCGGTGCTGTACTCCGGGCGTGAGGGCTTGGTCGCGCACGAATGCATCCTCGACCTTCGCGCGCTGACCAAGCGGACCGGTGTCACCGTCGACGACGTCGCCAAACGGCTGGCCGACTACGGTCTCCACGCGCCGACGATGTCCTTCCCGGTCGCAGGCACGCTGATGGTCGAGCCCACCGAAAGCGAGGACCTCCGCGAACTCGACCGGTTCTGCGACGCGATGATCGCGATCCGCGGCGAGATCGAGAAGGTGGCCGCGGGGGAGTGGCCGCTGGCCGAAAGCCCCCTGCGCAACGCCCCGCACACCGCGCGTTGCCTCGCGGGCGAGTGGGATCGCCCGTACAGCAGGGAGATCGCGGTCTTCCCGGCCGGTTTCACCGCGACGAAGATCTGGCCTCCGGTGCGGCGGATCGACGGGGCCGCGGGGGACCGCGACCTCGTCTGCTCCTGCCCGCCGCCGGACGCCTTCGCCTGAGGCTCAGCCGGGCATCTTGTCGAGAAAGCCCAGCACCTGTTTGATCCGCCCGTCCTCGACGGTGATGACGTCGAAGCCGATCGCCAGCGGCTCTTCCGCGCCTTCCGGGCCGAGATACCACTGGAACCGCGCGATGTCGTGGTGCGCGTCGGGAGCGGCGGGCAGGCTGAAGGTCAGACCGGCGAACTGGGCCTGTGCGCCGGCGATGAAGCCATCGACACCGTCATGTCCGGTGACCGCGGCCAGCGGATCGGTGTAGGTGGCGTCCTCGGTGAACACTTCGGCGATGAGGGCACGGCGCTTGTCCGTGTCCGTCTCGTTCCACACGGCGATGTACTGCTCGGCGACGCGCTGGATGTCCGACATGATGTCTCCTTTTTCGTTGGGGTTACCGCGTTGTGGGGTAACCGATGCCGCAACTCTGTCGGGTGAAGGTGGGTCACGTCGATTACGCGCGAGGTAATGGCGGCCGGGCGGACGCCGCCGTAAGTTCATGATCGTGACGACGACATTGACGGCGAACCGCGCGGGCCGCCCCGTCGGCGAACTGCTGCGGGAATGGCGTGACCGCCGCCGGATCAGCCAGCTCGACCTCGCCATCTCCGCCGAAATCTCCACCCGGCACCTGAGCTTCGTGGAGACCGGGCGGTCCAAGCCCAGCCGCGACATGGTGCTGCGGCTGGGCGAACACCTGGAGGTGCCCTTGCGGGAACGCAACCAACTGCTTCTGGCGGCGGGCTACGCGCCCGCGTACCCGGAGAGCGGACTCGGCGATCCGGAACTGGCCGCCGTCCGCAAGGCCGTCCGCCAGCTGATGACGAGCCACGAGCCATACCCGGCCGCCGTCGTCGATCGGGGCTGGAACCTGGTGGACGCCAACGCGAGCGTCTCGATCATGACCGACCTGGTGTCGCCCACGCTCATGACACCGCCGGTCAACGTCCTCCGGCTGACCCTGCATCCCGAGGGGATGGCGCCGTATGTGCTCAACCTGGGGGAGTGGCGCGCCCATCTCCTTGGCAGGCTGCGCCGTCAGGTGATCCAGACGGCGGATCCGGCGCTGACGGATCTGCTGGCGGAGCTGCTCACCTATCCGTGTGACGATCCCGTTCCCGAGGTGGAGGTCCCGGGTCCAGGCGACATCTTCGTCCCGCTGCGGCTGCGGCATGACGGCGTGGAACTCACGTTCTTCAGCACGGTCTCCACGTTCGGTACGCCGCTCGACATCACGGTCGCGGAGCTGGTGATCGAGTCGTTCTTCCCGGCCGACACGACCACGGCGGAGTATCTGCGCGCGTACGGGCGGCGTGGGATGGAATGATGCGGGGCAAGAAGCCCAGCCACAGACCCCAGTGAGGATTCCGCTTCCATGGCCGTGCCTTCCGTCGTCCTGAACAACGAGGTAGCCATCCCCCAACTCGGTTTCGGCGTCTGGCAGGTGCCTGCGGGCGACACGGCCAAGGTCGTCGGGACCGCGATCGAGGCCGGATACCGCAGCATCGACACCGCCGCGTCATACCGGAACGAAGCAGGCGTCGGCGATGCGATCCGCGCCGCCGGTGTACCCCGCGACGAACTGTTCATCACCACGAAACTGCCGAACTCCGGCCACGGCTACGACGCGGCGCTCCGCGCGTTCGACGCGAGCCTCGCGGAGCTGGGCCTGGACCGGGTCGACCTGTACCTGATCCACTGGCCGATGCCGACGCGCGGCAAGTACGTCGAAACCTGGCGTGCGCTGGAAAAGATCTACGCCGACGGCCGCGCGCGGGCGATCGGGGTGTCGAACTTCCATGCGCCTCACCTGAAACGCCTATTCGACGAGACCGGGATCGTACCGGCGGTGAACCAGGTCGAACTGCATCCGCGGTTGCAGCAGAAGGCGTTGCGGGAGTTCCACGCCGAGCACGGCATCGTCACCGAAGCCTGGAGCCCGCTCGCGCAGGGATCGCTGCTGTCGGACGCGACACTGACCGCGCTCGCGGCGAAGTACGGCAAGAGTCCCGCGCAGCTGGTGCTGCGGTGGCATCTGCAGCTCGGCACGGTGGCGATCCCGAAATCCGTGACGCCGTCCCGGATCCGCGAGAACCTCGACATCTTCGACTTCGAACTCGCCGACGACGACCTGGCCGCGCTCGCCGACTTCGACGACGGCACACGCACCGGCCCGGACCCGGAGACCTTCGACCTCGTCTAATGAGGGTCCGAAGTACGTGAAGGCCCCCTTGCTTGCGCTAGACGCAAGCAAGGGGGCCTTCACGTACTTCGGACCTTTAGAGGCCTCAGATGGCCTTGATGCCCGCGGCGGCGAAGTCCGCTTGCTGGGCCGGCTGCTGCAGGAACTGCCGGAACGTCTGCGAGGCGCGCATCTGGACCTCGTCGATGTTCTTGCCCGCGAGCCCGACGAGCGGGTAGTCGGCCGACCGCGCGGTCGCGACGGACTGGGCGGGCGAGCCGACCAGTTCCGGTTTGGCGGTGTTCAGCTCGGTCACCCAGTAGGACGACTCGGGCAGCCAGGCGGCGGGGAGGCCGCCGATGGCGTCGAGGTTGGTCCGGCCGACGAGCGCGTCGAGCACCGAAGCGGAGGAGAGCGCGTCGATCTGGATCACGACGCAGTGGTCGCGGACCACGGTCGCGGCCTTGTTCCACCGTTCAGCCGCGACGCGGACCGGCTTCTCGACGCTGGGGGTGACGATGACCCGCATCGAGGTGTCGCCGGCGCTGCAGGCCTTGGCCTGGGCTTCCGCACGGGTGTTGAGCTCGCCGTCCGCCCAGTTCCAGCTGAACACGCCGATCACGATCAGCACCACCAGTACCAGGCAGGCGATGGGCCACATGGCGATCCGGCGCCGAGGCGCCTTCTTCCCGATGACCCGGTGTGAACCAGTCGCCTCACCACGGCCTTGAGGTCGCTTCGGCGGGTCGAGGGGGTGCGGTACCGGCTCTTCGGCAACGCTGTGTCGCCCCATCGTTGTCCTTTCGAAACGTGCGCGCACGCGCAGTGTATGCAATCAAACCGTTATCACTCTAACAGGGGAGGATGTTACGGGGAATGCGATGACTCACAGTTGTTTTCCGCGTGTTGCGGACGTCTTCCTTAACTCGCTCAGGAGCTGTTGGCAATGCGCTATCAGGTGCTCACGCAGCGGCGCGGCCCGGCGGGCGAAACCGGCCTGGGCGCGGGCGTACTCGGCCCTGCCCTCCGGGGTCTCGATCCGCACGGGCGGGTAGCCGAACGCCGCGAGGTCGTACGGGCTGGCCCGCATGTCCAGCGCCCGGACGTCCGCCGCCAGCTCGAAGCAGTCCCCGACCAGCTCGGCGGGGACGAACGGGTCGAGTTTGTACGCCCATTTGAACAGATCCATGTTGGCGTGCAGGCAGCCCGGCTGTTCGAACTCGATCTGGTTTTCCCGTGCCGGCTGGAGCGTGTTGCGCGGCCGGGCGGGCTCGGTGAAGAACCGAAACGCGTCGAAATGTCCGCATCGGATCTCCAGTGACTCGACGACGCCGTCCGTCCCCGCCGAACCGAGCCGCAACGGCAGTTGTGAGTGACGAACCTCATTTGCCGATTCCCGGTAAACCATCGCCCATTCATGAAGCCCGAAACAACTGAGCCTCGGCGCGCGGGACGCGGTCGCCGACAGCAGCCCCAGCACGAATTCGGCGGTCTTGGCCCGGCCTTCGGTGAACCCGGCCGGATCCAGCATGACGCCGTCCGCCGTCTGGACGTAGCCCTTCCGCTCCAGGAACCGGTGCGCGGACGGGCCTTCGAGCACCACACGCGGCCCCGGCTGCCAGCGTTCGAGGTGGCCGGGGCGGTGCGAGTAGTAGGTGAAGAGGAAGTCGAGCACGGGATGCTTCTCGCCCCGCGAGCGGCGGCGCTGATGCGGGGTGGTCCAGCGCCGCATCCGCGTCACGTGGTCGTCCTCCCTGGCCAGCCAGGCAGGCTCGGGGAGGACGATCACGCCGGTCACGACCTGACGTGGGTACCGTCGCGGACAGTTCCCACGTATTCCTCGACGAGGTCCTCCAGCGCGACGACGCCGACGGCGTCCCCGCCGGAGCTCAGCGCCCGTGCCATGTGGCTGCCTTCCTTGCGCATCGCCGACAACGCCTCGTCCAGCCTGGCGTCCGCGCGGAGTTCGGTCAGCGTGCGTGTCTTGCCCGACGGCACCACCGTCGACGGGTCCTCGCCCACGAGGTCGAGGATGTCCTTGACGTGGATGTAGCCGTTCAGCGTCCCGTCGTCGGTGCACACCGGGAAACGCGAGAACCCGGTCGACGACACCGCACGCTCGACGTCACCCAGCGTGGGCGAACAGGGCAGCGTGGTCAGCTGCGCCGTCGGGACCAGGACGTCGGCCACCGTCTTCTCCACCGAGGACAGCGTCTTGCTCAGCCGCTGATGCTCGGATTGTTCCAGCAGCCCCTCGCGCCGCGACTCGCTGAGCAGTTCGGCGAGTTCGTCGGAGGTGTAGGCGGTTTCGAGTTCGTCCTTCGGCTCGACCTTGAACAACCGCAGCAGCGAGTTCGCCACGAAGTTCAGCAGCCAGATGAACGGGTTGGCGATCTTCACCCAGCCCACGTGCACCGGCACCAGCCACAGCGCCAGGCGCTCCGGCTCGGCGATGGCGAGGTTCTTCGGCACCATCTCGCCGATGAGGACGTGCAGGACGGTGATGAACGCCAGCGCGATCGCGAACGAGATCGGGTGCAGCAGCACGTCGGGGATCCCGAGCAGCTCGAAGAACCCCGCCAGCTGATGCGCGATCGCTGGCTCCCCAAGCCGTCCGAGCAGCAGCGAGCAGATGGTGATGCCGAGCTGCGCCCCGGCGAGCATGAGTGAGACGTTCTTGCTCGCGTTGATCACGATCTGCGCACGCGTCTTTCCTTGCGCCAGCAAGGCTTCCAGCCTGTCGCGCCGCGACGAGATCAGCGTGAACTCGGCGCCGACGAAGAACGCGTTGAGCAACAGCAGGACGACGACGAGGAAGATGTTGAACCAGTCGCTCATCGGGCGGGCTCCTGCTCGGGCGCGGTGTTCGCGGTGTTTTCGTCGACCCGGCGGACTTCGACCTCGGCGATCCGGAGACGGTCCATTTTGGTCACGGTGAGCCGCCAGCCGTCGAGATCGGTGGTGGCGCCGGGGGAGGGGATCAGCCCGAGCCGTTCGAGGATCAGGCCGGCGATGGTCTCGTAGTCGCCGTCCGGCATCCGGAAACCGGTCTCGTCGGTGACCTCGTCGGCGCGGAGCTGTCCCGAAACGAGCCAGCTGTCGGTGCCGACCTGTTGCGAGGACGGCGCTTCCCGCTCGTCGTGCTCGTCACGGACGTCGCCGATGATCTCCTCGACGACGTCCTCCAGTGTCACCAGTCCGGCGGTGCCGCCGTACTCGTCGACAACGATCGCGAGCTGGAAACGGGAGTCGCGCAGCCGGTTGAGCAGGGAGTCGCCGGGCAAGGATTCGGGCACTGTCGGGATAGGACGCATGACCGAGCCGATCCGCACCGTGGCGCGTTGCGGCGCCGGGACGGTGAAGGCCTGCTTGATGTGCACCGCGCCCTGCACGTCGTCGAGATCCTCGGTGTGGACCGGGAACCGCGAGAACCCGGTGCGACGGGAAATCTCGATGAGGTCGTAGATCGTGTCGTCGACGGACAGCGATTCGAGCTGGACGCGCGGGGTCATCAGCTCCTCCGCGGTCCGCTCGCCGAAGCGCAGCGACTTGTCCAGCAGTTCGGCCGTCGACGTGTCGAGCGTGCCGCTTTCGGCGCTGGAGCGCACGATCGAACCGAGTTCCTGCGGCGAACGGGCCGACCGCAGTTCCTCCTGCGGCTCGACACCGAACTTGCGGACCAGGAAGTTGGCGCTGTTGTTCATCAGCGTGATGAGCCAGCGGAACAAGGACGAGAACCGCGAGTGGTACCCCGCGACGGCGCGCGCGGTCTGCAGCGGCCGGGCGATCGCGAGGTTCTTCGGCATCATCTCGCCGAGGATCATCGACAGCGAGGTGGCCAGGACCAGGGCGACGGCCAGCGAGGCGCCGTTCGCGACGCCCTCCGACAGGCCCATCCCGGCGAACAGCGGGTGCAGCAGGTCGCCGATGACCGGTTCCGCGAGGTAACCGGTGATCAGTGTGGTGATGGTGATCGCCACCTGCGCGCCGGAAAGCTGGAACGAGAGGGTTCGGTGCGCTTTCTGCACGGTGTGCGCGCGACGGTCGCCGACCTGGCGGACGTTCGCGTCGACCGTGCTGCGTTCGAGCGCGGTGAGAGAGAACTCGGCGGCGACGGCCAGGCCGGTTCCGATGGTCAGCAAGAGGAACAGGAGAATTCCGAGAACGGCGAGCAGGACTTCCATCATTCCTCACCGACCGGAACGGTCTCGGCGAGGATGTTCACGGAACAGCCGGGTGTGCCACCCGGCTCGATACTGTCACCAGGTGACTGCGCGTCGCGCACGAAAAGAGTCACTCCTCAATCGGATGAATCAACCAGACCGCCACTGCCTGCGGCGATGGGACAATCTTAACGCGTTGCTCCACCCGCGCGGGCGCGGTGCCGCCGCACGCTCTCCTCGACCAGGTCGAGGACGGGCCCGAGATCGTCCCCGGGTAGGCCCATCGCGAGATGGGAGACGAGTCCTTCGAGGACGAGTTCGAGATACGCGGTCAGGACGTCGACATCGACGTCGTCGCGGAGGATCCCGGCGTCACGCTGACGCAGCAGACGGCGGCGGGTGGCGGCGGTCAGCTGATGGGATCGCTCCGCCCAGCGGGCGCGGAACTCCGGATCGGTGCGCAGCCGTCGGGAGACCTCCAGCCGCGTGCCGAGCCAGTCGGCCGGATGCTCACTGCGATTCGACAGCAGGTCGCGCATCACCTGGACGAGGCCCTGTTCGGCGACGACGTCGGCCATGCGGACCGCGTCGTCCTCCGCGAGAGCGAGGAAGAGGGACTCCTTGTCCCGGAAATGATGGAAGATCGCGCCGCGGGACAAGCTGGTGGCTTCCTCGAGGCGCCGGACCGTGGCACCCTCGTAGCCGTAGCGCGCGAAGCACACGCGGGAGCCGTCGAGGATCTGGCGCCGGCGTGCGTCGAGGTGATCCTGGCTGACCCGTGGCATCCTGGAATCCTGTCACCGGGAACCGGGTTAATGCAATCCGTACGTACGTACTGTGACCAGTTCCTGGGATCTTCGTCCGCCAGAGGAACCGGGCAGGCTCGACACGCGTCCGACCACTCGGCCGGATCGGCTGACACGCCGTCCGCCACTTGGCTACTCTTTGTCCATCACGGTGGGTGAATGCTGAGGGGAAGGTGCGGGCGTGAACTTGATCGGCGACGCCGCGAGCGCGATAAAGGCCGTCTGGGGCGACCTCCTCACGCCGCCGGAACCGACCGTTTACGGCGGTGGAGGCGGCGGGAGCGGCGGTTTCGAAATGAGCCCGTCGGAGCTCCAGACCGTCATCGGCCTGTGGCAGGACGAGCTGCAGAAGGTTTCCGACGACGGCGACAAGATCGAGGACATTCTCTTCGAGTTGATGCCCCCTGGTCAGGACGACGTCAGCTCCAGCTACGTGGATTCCGGTCTGGAGTCCTTGCAGGCGCTGAAGAAGCAGAACGAGTCCATGAAGGAATACATCGTCGGCTACATCGCGAAGCTCGAGCTCGCCAAGACGAAGACGATGGCCACCGACGCGGCGAACACCATGCGGTCGAGCTGAGGATGCATAACGTGCTGAAGAGCTGTGTGGCCGCCGCGACGCTGGTGTTCGTCTCGGCGGCTCTGGTCGCATGCTCAGGTGAGAACCCGGGCAAGCCGAGTCCTTCTTCGGGAGCGGAGTCGTCGCCGGGCGCGTCTTCGGCGCCAGCCGACCCGAACGTCCCGAAGGTGTCCTCACCTCTCACTGTTCGCGATTCGTTCCTGACCGAACCGTGCACCGTCGTGCCGCAAGCCGACCTCTCCGCGCTGGGGTACACCGACGCGGGCCGCCCGGGTGGCGGTGCGAGCGGATCCGAAGGGACCAACCCGTCGTGCGGGTGGTCGATGTCCAAACAGGGCAAGGGCAACGGACTCCAGGTCCTCATCGGAACGGGAAACCGCGAGAAGGGGACCGGCGGGCTCGCCGGCTTCTACCAGGCCAAGGAGACGGGACGGATGAAGTTCGTCGCGCCCGGACCGGAGGTCGACGGCTATCCGACGGTCTTCTACGGACTGTCCGACGAGCGGGCCGAGGGGAACTGCACCATGGCCGTCGGCGTCGCCGACGATCTGGCCATCGGCACCCTGGCCAAGAGTTATCAGGGTGAACAGGATTCCTGCGGGACCGCGCAGAAGCTCGCGTCGGCCGTGATCAAGACACTCAAGGGGGCATGAGGGTGGACGGCAAGCAGATCTTCGAGAACTTCACTCAGGGCGACACCCGGAACCTCCGCACGGCGGCCGATCGCGTCGCGGACCTTTCGAACGCGTACATCGACCGCGGCATGAGCATCAAGGGTCTCCAGGAGCGGATGAAGTCGTCCTGGACCGGTAGCGCCGCCGACGCCGCGAACGCGGGCGCGGGTCCGCTCGAGCAGGCCTTCCGCGAGACTGCGGATCCGCTCTTCAAGACCAGGGATTCGGTCACCACGCAGGCCGACAGCTTCGACGACTCGGGGAAGACCGTCGTCCCGGTGCCGCCGAAGCCGGACAAGCCGAACCCGTGGACCACCGGCCTCAAGGGCGCGATCCCGATCGCCGGGCCGTTCATGGTCAACAACGACATCAAGAACTACCAAGAGGGCGTCGCGAAGCACGAGGCGGCGAACCAGAACAACGTCCGGGTGATGGACCAGTACGACTCGTCCACCAGCAGCACCAGGTCCAGTCTGCCGACCGACTACGGCGTGCTCAAGAACGACGGCGCGAACGTCAGCATCAAGGTCGGTGGTGGGCCGCCGCCGATCAAGCCGCCGCCCGTCATCCCGCCGAAGCGCGTCAACAAGGGCGGTGGGGACGACGAGAACGACGGCACCGACACGAGCGGCGCGAACAACACGGACAACAACCAGAACCAGCACCAAAATCAAAACCAGAATCAGAATCAAAACCAGAACCAGAACCAGAACAAGCCGGGTGGCGACGATCGGCCCCCGAACCGGCCCGATCCCAACATCACGACGCCGACGAAGAAGCCTGGGCCGGGGGATACGACGATCCCGACCGGCGTCGGCGGAGGCAAGGGCAAACCGGGCGGGACCACCGAACTCCCCGGTGGGCGGGACTTCGGCCGTCCTCCGGGCGACCCGACCGACGTCATCGGCCTGCCCAACAACTCCGGGCAGAGCTACGGCCCCGGCGGCGGAGGCGGCTCCAACCCGCCCGGAAGCACCAGCGGCCGTAACACTCCTGGCCCCGGCAGCGCAGGGAGCAGGCTGCTCGGCGGTGAAGGAGGCCCCGGTGGCCGTACGGGCGGGCCTGGTGGTCCCGGTTCGGGTGGTCTCGGCGCGGGCAAGGGTTCGGGCATGGGCGGTATGGGTGGCGGCATGCCGGGCGGAGGCGCGGCGGGCGGCCGCGGCGCCGGTGGACGCGGCGGCCAGATGGGTCCGATGGGAGCCGGCGGCAGGCGCGGCGAAGGTGACGAGGACGACGAGCACCAGCGTCCCGACTACCTGATCGAGGCCGACCCCGACGCGATCTTCGGCACCGACCAGCGGACCAGTCCGCCGGTCATCGGCGAGTAGCGGATGACGGTCAGAACAGGCCGGGTGGACGTCCCGGTCGAAGCCTTGGCGGTGCTCGCCGAACGCGAACGCGTCGGCGACCTGCACATCACGCTGCGCCCGGAACCGCGCTGGCTCTCACGGACCGCCCGCGCGGAGGCGGACAAGCGGGTGGAAGCCGCCTTGGCGCAGGCCGGGCTCCTGGACTCGAGTGGCCGCGCGTCGGTCGATTTCCTGGACTGGCTGCCGGTGCTCACCAAACCGGCGATCGAGTACTACGGCTGGGTGAACGCCGGGGGCCAGACGTATGGGCTCTTGGCGGCTTCGCTGGGGTTGCAGGCGGTGCTGGCGGTGTCGTCCGGTGACTGGGTGGGACTGCAGGAGATCGACCGGCGCCGTCTGGCGGAGACGCTCGTCGAACAACTACCGCCCGTCCCGGCTGGCGGCGGCCGGCTGCGTACGGTCCGCGCGTACGAACTCGAAGAAGCCGCGCGGCGCGGCCCGGACACGCATTCCCTGCCGCCGGTGATCGCGGATATCGTCAGCCTGGTGCAGCGGCCGGTCGAGGGGAGCGGTGAGCTTTACGTCGGTAAGCGGGACGAACTCGGCAGGCATCTGGCCGTCGAGGACCCGCTGCACTTCGCCGACACCGACTGGGGCCGCTACCTCAGCTACACCACCGGGCACGGCAACGACGCGGTGGTCCACATCGGACCCGCGGGACCGGCGGAACTGGCGGACGCGCTCCGGCACGTCTCGGGGACGCTCGGGTTCTCGTGAGTGTTTTGGGTCGTTCTAACGACCCAAAACACTCACGACTCCCTGGCCTGGAAGGACGAGAACGTGACAAGGCTGTATCCGGAAATCGAACCGTACGACCACGGGATGCTCGACGTCGGAGACGGGCACCTCGTGTACTGGGAGGTCTGCGGAAATCCCGACGGCAAACCCGCCGTCACGTTGCATGGCGGCCCCGGCACCGGTTGCAGCACGGGCCTGCGCCGCTACTTCGACCCGGCCAAGTACCGCGTGGTGCTCTTCGACCAGCGTGGTTGCGGCCGCAGCACGCCGCACGCGAGCGAGCCCGGCGCCGACCTCTCGGCCAACACCACCGACCACCTGATCGCCGACATGGAGAAACTCCGGGAGCACCTCGGCATCGACATGTGGCTGATCTTCGGCGGCTCCTGGGGTTCCGTGCTCGGCTTGGTCTACGCCGAGCGCCATCCCGGCCGCGTTTCGGAGATGGTCCTGATGGGCCTGGCCACCGGACGGCAATGCGAGACCGACCTGCTCGTCCGCGGCCTCGGCGGCGTCTTCCCCGAGGCGTGGGCGAAGTTCCGCGACGGCGTTCCCGAAGCGGACCGCGACGGCGATCTCGCGGCTGCCTATCTCAAGCTGCTCATGGATCCGGACCCCGCGGTGCACGGGAAGGCGGCGGCCGACTGGTGTGCCTGGGAGGACGCGATCATCCCGACTTCCCCGCCGTACAAGAGTTTCGAGACACCCGCGTTCCGGCTGGCCTTCGCCAGGCTGGTCACGCACTACTGGAGCCATGGGTCCTTTTTGGACGAAGGCGTGGTGCTGCGGGAGGCCAAGACGCTGGCCCACATCCCCGCGTTGCTCGCCGAAGGAAGCCTCGACCTCAGCAACCTCGTCGGTACTCCGTGGGAGCTGGCGCACGCCTGGCCGGGCAGTGAGCTGGTGGTCATCGACGAGGTCGGGCACAGCACCGCGGACGAGCCGATGCGCGAGGTCCTCATCGGCGCCACCGATCGTTTCGCCGCCTGACGAAGTGGAGGCCCCCTCCCGAAGAAGGGGGCCTTCACGCGTGCGACGTCTAGGGAATGACCAGAACGGGTGCCGACTCCGGATTGGTGGCGTCCGAACGGGTGGTTTCGGCGAGCCGCAGTCCCGTGCTGCGTGGTGAGATCCGGTCGAGGTTCCACGAACTCAGCAGCAGCGCTACCTTCGCCCGCATCTCGGTCCGCAGCCGCAGGAACGAGTCGGCCGGGTCGGCGCCGACCTCGCCAAGCAGCAGCCACCACGCCCACGCGGCGGCACCGGCGTTGGCGACGAAGTCCGGGATCACCGGGATGCCGCGAGCCGTCAGGCCCGCTTCGGCGTCGGGTGTGGTCGCGGCGTTGGCCGCTTCGATGACAACCTTCGCCTTGACATCGCCCTGGTTCGCGGCACGCAGGGCGTAGGAGATCGCCGCCGGGACGAAGATGTCGGCCTCCGTCGAGACGATCTCGTCGCGGGGGAGAAGCTGGACGTCGGCGGGCAGCCGGCTTCGGTCGATCTCGCCGTATTCGTCACGCAGGTCCAGCAATGCCGGGATGTCGAGGCCTTCGGGCCGGTACAGCGTCCCGGCCGCGTCGGCGACCGCGACGACGCGCATACCGGCTTCGTGCAGGTACCAGGCCGCGCCGCCACCCATGGTGCCGATGCCCTGTACGGCGACGGTGGTCTTCCCGGCCGCCCACTCCCACGCGTCGGCGACACCGAGGCAGGCCTGCGCGACGCCGTAGCCACCGACGACGTCACCGAGCAGGAGACCGCCGGGGACCGGGGTGCTCAGTCCGGCCTGTACGCGGCGAAGGGTGTGTGCCGGATCGGCCGAACGGCGGATGGCGGCGTGGTACGACTGCTCCAGCCCGAGCTTCGCGAACACCTCGTCGATCAGGTGCTGCGGCACGCCGAGGTCTTCGGCGGTCACCCAGTGGTCGTCGATCCATGGCCGCAGGAACGCGCAGAACCGTTCCAGCACACCGAAAGCACGTTCGTCCTTGGGGTCGAAGTCGATGCCGCCCTTCGCCCCGCCGACCGGCAGGCCGAAGGTCGCGGTCTTGTTCGCCATCCCCCTCGCCAGGTCCTCGACCTCGGACATCGTGCAGCCCGCGCGCATCCGGGTCCCGCCGGTCGCGATCCCGGAGACCAGGCTGTGCACAACGAGGTAGCCGGTGGCTCCGGTGACGGGGTCGGTCCAGATGAGCCTCATCAGCGGTTCGGCGTTCCTCGCGGCCATACGGCCACCTCCTTCGGGTTTCGGTGTCGTTCCTGCGCCACCACCGAGGGTGCGCCTCCCCTGGCGCCGCCGTCCATTTACCGAATCTGAACGATGTCGTGCAGAGAAACTGGTGTAACGCGCCATCCGGCATCCGCGACCGCACCCGATTACGTTGGTGACATGGAGCTTTCGTTGCACCGCCTGCGGATGCTCCGCGAGCTGAGCAGGCGCGGCACCGTCACGGCGGCCGCTGCTTCGCTGCATTACACCGCTTCGGCGGTGTCGCAGCAGTTGGCGCAGCTGGAACGGGACGTGGGCGCGAAGCTGTTCGAGCGATTCGGCAGACGGGTGCAGCTGACCGAACTGGGGTTGCTGCTCACCGAGCACGCCGAAGAGATACTGGGGTCGGTCGAGCGGGCGACGCTCGCGCTGGAGGAGGCGCAGGCGACGGTTTCGGTCCGCCTCATGGCCGGGGTGTGGGCCTCGGTCGCCTCGGGACTTCTGCCGCACGCGCTGGCCGCGCTCGCGGGCGAGCATCCCGGAATCCAGGTCAGGACCCGTGAACTGGCGCCCGAGGACACCGCCGACGCCGTTCGTGACGGCGAATTGGACCTGTCGTTCGTCATCGACTACTCCGACGCGCCGATGCCGTGGGACGCCGGCCTGGAGCGGGCGGTGATCGCGGTCGAACGGCTGCACGCGGCGGTGCCTGCCGGTGCGGTTCCCGCCGGGAGCGCGTCCCTGCTCGAACTGGCCGAGCATCCGTGGATCCTTGCCAGCCCGAAGAGTCATTTCGGCCGGGCGGTGCGCACTGCCTGTCACCGGCACGGATTCGAGCCCAAGATCAACCACGAGGTCGAAGAGCAGTCGACGGCGATGGCGATGGTCCGCGCCGGGCTCGGTGTCACCCTCGTCTCCGACCTCGGACTCGGCCTCCGGCCGGCGGGAATCGACGTCGTGGCGTTGACCACTCCGTTGCTCCGAACGGTTTCGATCGCTTACCGGACGACGTCGTCCCGGCGACCCGCCTTGCAGCTGGTGATCGAAGCCGTCCGCAACGCCGCCGCGGCATTGGGCTTGGGCACCGAGCCCGCTTTGCCCTGATTCGTCCAGTCCTAATAGGTGGTCCGCCGATCCTGCCCGGCAAGAACGCACCTGAATTTGTCGGACCCCGCGTGTAGCGTCCGAAGTCAAGGTTTCTCAAGTATCGGACAACCGACTGGACGGCGGAAAGATGACAACTGTTCATGATTTCCCCGAGAAGTCCGGGAGCGCGTCGAACGCGACGGCGAAGGTCCTGTCGGACCGCGCCGAGGGTGAGGCGTATGTGGCTTCCGTGTGCTTCAAGCACGGCCCGCCGAGACTTCTCGGCGTGGAGCTGGAATTCACCGTGCACTACGCCGACGAGCCCGCCCGGCCTCTCGATCCCGACGATCTCGCCGCCGCGCTCGGCCCGCACACCCCGCGGACGTTGCGCCCCGACAGCCCCGCCCTCCCGCTTCCGGCAGGTTCACCGCTGAGCCTCGAGCCCGGATGTCAGGTGGAGATCTCCGCTCAACCCCAGACCACGCTGCGCCACCTGGACGCCGTCGTCTCGGCCGATCTGGCCCACCTCGAAACCCTTCTCACCGCCCGAGGCCTGTACCTGGGTGACACCGGGATAGACAGGCATCGCGCCCCCGCGCGCAAACTCGGCACCCCCCGCTACGCCGCGATGGAACGCCGCTTCGCCCCGATGGGTCAAGGTGGAGCGACGATGATGTGCAGCACCGCGGGCCTGCAAGTCTGTGTGGACACCGGCGAGGCTGGGGAGCTGCCCGCCCGCTGGGCCGCCGTCCACGCACTCGGTCCGCCGCTGCTGGCCACCTTCGCCAACTCCCGGGTCTACGCCGGGCGCGACACCGGTCACGCGTCCGCGCGCTGGCTGGGCGTGATGGACACCGAAAAGGCCCGTACCCGGTCGGCGGAACCGTCCCGGGATCCGGCGGGGGAATGGGCACGCAGGGTCCTGGACACCCCGCTGATGGTGATGCCTGATCACGGCTGGGACGCGCCGGATTTCCTGACCTTCGCCGACTGGATCGACGGACGCGGTGAGGGCGCCGGACTCGGCAAGCCGACCGAGGACGACCTGGCCTATCACCTGACGACCTTCTTCACACCGGTCCGTCCGCAGGGGTATCTCGAGATCCGCTACCTGGACGCCCAGCCCGCCGCCAGGTGGCTGCACCCGGTGGCCCTGCTGGCCGCACTGCTCGCGCGCCCGTCCACAGTGGACAAGGTGCTCGAACTGTGCGAACCGGTCATGGGCGGCTGGGAGTGCGCGGCCCGGTTCGGCCTTGCCGACCGGGCGATCGCCGATGTCGCGAGCGAGGTGGTGGACCTCGGCTGTGCCGAACTGGGCATGACCGGTCTGCCGCCGGAGATCATCACGGAGATCAGCGAGGGTGTGCAGTCCCTCGTGCACGGTTCGAGGAGCCGCCAGTCATGAGCGTGGAAAGCACCGAGACCAACCCGCTTCGCGCGCTGAGCCCGCAAGACCTGCGGGCCCACGCGGCCGAAGCACTCACGAGGGCCCGCGAGCGCAGTGTCGCGCTGACCGACGCCGTCGACGACGAAGACCTGATCCGCCAGCATTCGAAACTGATGTCGCCGCTGGTCTGGGATCTGGCGCATATCGGCAGCCAGGAGGAACTCTGGCTGGTCCGCGACGTCGGCGGCCGCGAGGCGCTGCGCCCGGACATCGACGACATCTACGACGCGTTCCAGCACGCCCGCGCGGATCGTCCGGAGCTGCCGCTGCTCGGTCCGGAGGAGACGCGCAAGTACGTCCGCGAGGTCAGGGACAAATCCTTCGACATCCTGGAAAACGTTCCACTGCAAGGCAGGCGCCTCACCGAGGACGCTTTCGCCTTCGGCATGATCACTCAGCACGAACAGCAGCACGACGAGACGATGCTGGCCACCCACCAGCTCCGCAAGGGCGATCCGGTGCTGCACGCGCCGTCTCCGCCGTCCTCGCGGTCCGGGCGGCTGCCGTCGGAGGTCTTCGTACCCGGCGGCGTCTTCACCATGGGCACGTCGGCCGAACCGTGGGCGCTGGACAACGAACGCCCCGCGCACGAGGTCGCCGTCGAGGCGTTCTTCATCGACACCGTGCCCGTCACCTGCGGGGCGTACGCAGAGTTCCTCGATTCCGGTGGTTACCAGGACCCGAGGTGGTGGAGTGAGCGCGGCTGGGCATACCGCGGCGAGAACGGCATCGACGCGCCGCGCTTCTGGAAACGGGAGCAGGACGGCTGGTGGCGAACCCGCTTCGGCGTCTACGAGAAGGTCCCGGCCGCCGAGCCGGTCGTCCACGTCTCGTTCTACGAGGCCGAGGCGTACGCGGCCTGGGCAGGCAGGCGCCTGCCCACCGAACGGGAATGGGAGAAGGCGGCCCGGTTCGACCCGGCGACCGGCCGTTCGCGGCGTTTTCCTTGGGGCGACGAGGAACCCACCCCGGAACACGCCAACCTCGGCCAGCGGCATCTGCGGCCCGCGGAAGCAGGCGCGTATCCGGCCGGGGCGTCACCGCTGGGCGTGCACCAGCTGATCGGTGACGTCTGGGAGTGGACCAGCAGCGGATTCGAGGCCTACCCCGGCTTCAGCGCGTTCCCGTACAAGGAGTACTCCGACGTGTTCTTCGGCGGTGACTATCGGATCCTGCGTGGCGGCTCGTTCGGCACGGACGCGGCGGCCATCCGCGGCACGTTCCGCAACTGGGATCATCCGATCCGGCGGCAGATCTTCTCCGGGTTCCGCTGTGCCCGGGACGCGCGGCAGGGTGAGGTGGCCTGAGCGGCATGTGCCGTCATCTCGCGTATCTCGGCGAGCCGCGTTCGCCGGCCGAGCTGCTCTTCCATGCGGCGCATTCCCTGCTCGTGCAGTCCTACGCCCCGGCCGACATGCGTGGCGGCGGATCGGTCAACGCGGACGGGTACGGCCTCGGCTGGTACGCCGAGAGTCCCGATCCCGTGCGGCTTCGCCGATCCGCTCCCTTGTGGACGGACGGGGACTTGCCCGCGCTGGCCGAGTCGGTGCGGTCGCACGCCTTCATGGCGGCGGTCCGTAACGGCACGACCGGGATGCCGGTCGCCGAGGCGGCCAACGCGCCGTTCACCGGCGGCGGGTTCCTCTTCAGCCACAACGGGATGGTGAAGGGCTGGCCCGGCTCGATGGCCGAGCTGGCCGCGAAGCTGCCCATCACCCGACTGCTGACCCTGGAAGCGACGACGGACTCCTTGCTGTTGTGGGCTTTGCTACGTGAGCGGCTCGAAGCGGGCGAAGACCCGCTCGTGGCCGTCACCTGGCTGACCGGAGCCGTCGAGGAGGTGGGGCCGGGTTCACGGCTCAACCTCCTGTTGACCGACGGCGGGACCCTCATCGGCACCGCATGGACGCACGCGTTGTCCTACCGGGACATCGGCGGTGGCGTCGTCGTCGCCTCCGAACCGTGCGACGACAGTCCGGAATGGACTCCCGTTCCCGAACACCACGCCGTCCGGGTCACCGGTGAAGGCGTGGAAATCCTTCCCCTCGAAGCCGATCGGAGCACTGAGGCACGATGACCGAAGTGGACCTCGACGTACACCGCAGTGAATCGGACATCACCGAGCAGCTGCGCGCGGATGTCCGCGCCGGCCTGGAGGCGGACCAGAAGTGGTTGTCGCCCAAGTGGTTCTACGACGCGCGCGGCAGCGAACTGTTCGAGAAGATCACCGCACTGCCCGAGTACTACCCGACCCGCAGCGAACGGGAGGTGCTCGCCGAACGCGGCGGCGAGATCGCGGAAAGCTCCGGTGCGCATACGCTCGTCGAACTTGGGTCCGGGTCGAGTGAAAAGACCCGGCTCCTGCTCGACGCGCTCACGAGTCACGGCACGCTCAAGGAGTTCGTGCCGCTCGACGTCTCCGAGACCGCGCTCGCCGAGGCCGCCGAAGCCATCAAGGCGGACTACCCGGCTCTCAAAGTCCGCGGTGTGGTCGGGGACTTCACCCAGCACCTGGACCTGCTGCCGGGTGACCGGCCGCGGCTGGTGGTGTTCCTCGGTGGCACGATCGGCAACTTCCTGCCCGCCGACCGCGCGACCTTCCTGCACTCGGTGCGGGAGGTGCTCGACGAGGGGGAGTGGCTCCTCCTCGGGACGGATCTGGTGAAGGAGAGGGAGACGCTGGAACGCGCCTATGACGACGCGGCCGGGGTGACCGCCGAGTTCAACCGCAACGTCCTGCACGTGATCAACAACGGCCTCGGCGCGAACTTCGATCCGGCCGCCTTCGACCACGTCTCGTATTGGGACGAAGAGAACGAATGGATCGAAATGCGGCTTCGCGCCCGTGAGTCGATGACCGTCGACATCCCGGGTACCGATCTGCTGGTGAAGTTCGCCGAGGGCGAGTACGTGCGCACCGAGATCTCCGCGAAATTCCGGCGCGAGGGGATCGCCGCCGAGCTGGCCGACGCTGGATTCGCGGTGGAGAAATGGTGGACGGACTCGAAATCGCGCTTCGGGGTGAGCCTGGCAAGATCTGTCCGTGGCTAACCCTCTTACCGTCCTCGCTCGCGCGCTCGGCACGAAACCGTGGCTGATGGGGCTCGCGGGCGGGATCATCTGGGTGGACAAGAAACTCCACCGGCTGTTCAAGGGGAAGGTGAGCCTGGTCGCGCTGGCCGGGCTCCCTTCCCTGCGGCTGACCACGATCGGCCGCAAGAGTGGCCTGCCTCGCGGCACCAACCTGCTGTACTTCCCGCACGAGGGGGATTTCGTGCTCGTCGGCTCCAACTGGGGGAGACCGGCCGATCCCGCGTGGACCTACAACCTGCGGTCGAAACCCGAGGCGGTCGTCGCGCTGGCAGGTAAGGAGATTCCGGTGCTGGCCAGGGAGTTGCTCGGTGACGAGTACGACGCGATGTGGACGCTGCTGCTGGCCTTCTGGCCGGGCTACTCTATGGAAGAGAAGGCCGCTCGCCGCGTGTTACCGATTTTCGCCTTAAAGCCCACCACTCGATAGGTTCGTACCATCCTTTCGGACGGTGACTGGGTTACTGGCTTGTGCGAGGCTCGCTTGATGTTACGCGCCGTGACGTCGACGGCGCATCGCGCGACGTGTCCAGGCACGTCGCCAGCCGAGGGAGGAGTCGTTTTGCCCAGATCCACAAGGAAGCCGGTGCGCGGTCTCGCACTGGTCGGGGCACTCGTGGCCGGCGCCGCGTTGACCGGGATGCCGGGAACGGCGGTGGCCGCCGAGGCGGCGGGCACACCCGCCGCCCAGGTCGGTGCGACGCCACCGGTGAACTGGGGTGCCTGCACGGCGGACCAGATCCGCGGTGTTCCCGCCGACCAGGCGAAGTTCTACAGCTGCGCGCGGTACCGCGTGCCGATCGACCACGACAACGCGGCTCTCGGCACCATCGACATCGCGATGCTGAAGCGGGCGGCGAAGACCCCCGACAAGAAGATCGGCTCGCTGTTCCTCAACCCGGGTGGCCCGGGCGGCTCCGGATTCCGGATGCCGATCGGCGCGACGAACTACTTCCAGCCGCAGGTGCTGGACCGGTTCGATCTGATCGGGTTCGACCCGCGCGGTGTCGGCGACAGCAACCCGCTCAAATGCTTCACCACGCAGGAAGACGCCAATGACGTCTTCGGCGCGCAGGTCCCCGTTCCGCTGTCGAGGCAGGAGATCTCCGGCACGCTCGCCGCGTACCGGGACTACGGCCAGTTCTGCAAGAACAACGCCGGTGCGCTGCTGAACCACATGTCCACCAAGGACGTCGTGCGTGACCTCGACAAGATGCGAGCGGGCGTCGGCGACCAGAAGCTGACCTTCGTCGGCTTCTCGTACGGGACCCTGATCGGGTCGACGTACACCGGCATGTTCCCGAAGCAGAGCCGGGCGATCGTCATCGACGGCAACGTCGACCCGGCACTGCGCACCAACGACGGCGTGCAGTACGACCGGGAACGCGCTCGCGGGTTCGAGATCTCGCTCGACGGCTTCCTGCGCAAATGCGGGCAGGTCGGGCCGAAGTGCTCGTTCAGCTCGGGCACGCCGCGCCAGAAGTTCGACGAGATCCGGACCTACCTGCGCCGGCAGCCGATCAAGCTGCCGGACGGGAGCAGCTACGACATTAACGCGTTCACCAGCACGGTCTCCGGAGTGCTGTACTCGCCGACGTCGTTCCCGCCGCTGGCCGACGACCTGCAGGCGCTGTACAACGCCATCCACCCGCCGTCGGCACAGGTACAGACGGCGCAGGCCGTCCAGCTGAAGGTGCTGCGGTCGGGCGCGAACGGGCGGGCCGACGCGGACCCGGACAGCCCGTACGTCGGTGACGACTCCTACTTCGCCGTCAACTGCTCGGACAAGAAGATCACGGTCAAGCAGGAGAAGGTTCCCGAGATCGCCGCGAAGTGGGAGAAGGAATCGCCCACTTTCGGTCGCTACCAGGCATTCTCCGACGTCGCGGGCTGCCCGGTGTGGCCTGCGAAGAGGCCGGACGTCTACCGCGGCCCGTGGCGGGCCAAGACCGACACCCCGGTGCTGGTCGTGGGCAACTACTACGACCCGGCGACCCAGTACCTGTTCGCGAAGCGGATGGCCGACCAGCTGGGCAACGCCCGCCTGCTCTCGGTCGACGCCTTCGGGCACTGCATCCTGGGTGACTCGCTCGGCGTGGACAAGGTGACGGCCGACTACCTGATCGACCTGAAGGTTCCGGCCAACGGCCAGGTGTTCCAGCCGAACGTCCAGCCGTTCGAAGCCGCTGTGTCCTGATCCCCCGTGTCTAGAGATGTCATGAGGGGTCCCCATAGGACAAAAATTGTCCTATGGGGACCCCACCAGGACAAGACGTAGGAGAAGGGTGGGGTGGTGGTAAAGTAGTACCGCGCCGGAGGGGCACCGGAGGAAGTA
>NZ_JBFBBY010000063.1:0-44009 GCF_040682875.1 Amycolatopsis sp. NPDC051071
AATACGACTTAGTTGATGTGGTGTCTGTATTTCAGAGGTGGGCACTACCGATCTCCCCCCCGGGGGGTCGCGACCCCGGCCGGGATCGCGACGATGAGGAACACCGGTACCGGCACGAACCCCCGGGTCAGCGAGTACAGGCCGTAGAGCAGCAGGCCGGTGACGCCGAGGATCGCGAGCTGCCGCGCCGTCAATGGTCCTAGCACCCGGTCCGGGCGGTCGACGTCGGCAGGAACACGTACGGGAGAAGTCATGGCGAATCGGTCCTCACTTCGTCTTCGGACCCCGCCGGGGCGGCAGGTCCAGGGGCAGGCGCAGTTGCGTTCCGGCTCGCCGCTTCGGCGGCGGCGACGCGCTCGCTCCGCTCGCGGGTGGCGGCGGTGTGGGTTGGCGGCGGGCTCCGAGCGGCAGCGGATACTGGCCGGAGGCCAGTGGCCGGTTGCCGGTGTAGGCATCCCGTGCCGGGCGGCGCGGGGCGCGTGCGGCGCGGTTGATCTGGCCGGACGGAGTGATCAGCCCAGGCCCGGTCTGCCGCGGCGGACTGGCGAGCGCCGGGTTGGCGAGGTCATCGGCGAGCGACCGCCGAGGCGTGGCCGGTGGCGCGGGCCGCAGATGGATCGGCAGCATTCCCGTGCTCGGCGCGATCAGCGCGCGCGGTAGACGGGCGGGCGGGCGCGCGTTGCGATTGACTCGCCCATCGCTCGTGAGCAGCCCTGGCTGCGGCGCCGGCGGCGGCATCCCGGGGCGCCGTTCGGCGAGGTCGTCGGCCAGCGACCGGCGCCCGACCCGGTCAGGGTCCCTGCGGGTGGTGATCGGCAGCCCGAGCTGGTCCCGTGGCAGCGCACCGGGCAGGGAGTTCGCCGGGAGCGCCCGAGGGTTCGCCGAGACCGCCTGCTCGTCCCCGGAACTGCCCGTGGTGAACAGCGACATCTGACCCGGCCCGGGTTTCCTTCCCGCTTCGGTGCCGGTGCCCGGCAGCTCACCCAGACGCGGGGAACGCCCGGGAGAGGAGCGTGTGCGGCGGACCCGCATCGGCAACATGAACTGGCCCGTACGCGTCGACGGCGGATCCGCGGGCGCGGTGTCGCGTCCACGAGCGCGAGAAGAAGGGCCGGGCTTGCGGCCCTTGCCGCCGAAGAAAGAGGTGGCGCCGCCGAGCAGGCCCATCGTCTTGTAGGCGATCGCGCCGCGCACCAGCGACCCGAGCAGCGACCGGCCGCCACTGCCGCGCAGGGGTCGTAGGCACCAGAACGGGATCTTCACCAAAATCCACATCAGCGCGACACAGAACAGGAGGTTGGTCAGCCCGTTCAGCGTCGGCCCGAACACGGTGAACCCGCCCGGGGTGAAGAACACCCGCAAGGCCACGCTCACCGCCCCGGCCTGTCCGATCGGGATGATCAGTACCAGTCCGTAGGCCTTCCACCAGAACACGGCGACGCCCTCGGTGTGGGGGAGGGCGTGCCACATCAGCAGGATCGGCGCGGCCGCGATCAGCAGGATCGTCGCGACGACCCGCACGATGAAGGTGAGCAGCAGGACGACGAGCATCACCGCGAGCGCGAGCCCGATGAACAGCAGCCAGCCCTGCCCGCCGTTGAGCGAGCCGAGGATCATGTCGGTCATCGCTGTGGCGGCGGTGTCCGGGTTGACCGCGCCGGTCATCAGCGCCGAGCTGACGGCGTTGGAGATCTCGATGCCCTGGGTCGCCAGGAACAGCGAGAGCGTCCCGGCGAGGAACCCGACCGCGAGCCGGGGCGCGATCTCCTTGATCGTGTAGCGGGTTTGCAGGGTTTCGTAGGCCATCAGGAGCAGGCCAGCGATCACGACGATGCTGCCGTAGAAGGCGAGCATCAGGTGCCACGATTCGTTCCAGGCCTGGCCGATGGCGGGCAGCATGCTCGGGTCCGGTGTGGACAGCACCGTTTTGCCCAGCAGATCGAGTAACGGGTTCAGTGCGCCGATCACCAGGCCGCGGAAGAAGGTGTCGATGGCCTCGGTGACACACGCGACCGGGTCGGTGAACCCGCACTCGCTCTCGTCGTCGGCGGGATCACGCGGAGACGGTTGCGGGATGCAGTTCGGTCCGTCACACGGCTGGCTCGTTGGTGGCTGGGTGGGGAGATTGCCGCACTCGGGCAGCACCGATCCGGGGAAACACGACACCGGCGGCGCCGACGGGCCGGGAACCAGCGGCGTACTCGGGAGTCCCGCCGGAGGCGCGGGTCGCGAAGACGAAGGCGTCGGCAGAAGGCACGCCGATTCGGCAGAACCTGGCACGCAGCCGGGATTGGGCGGCAGCGGCAGTACCGGGGGCTGCGCGGGCGCCAGCGGCGCCGCCGCAGCCGTAGGCGCGGGTGTGGCCGAGGCGGTCAGTGCGATTCCCGCGATGGCCACCAGCAGTGGCACCAGCACCGTGAGCGCGCGGGCCCATGGCGGCTGGGGCAGCCAGCGTCCGCGGCCGCAGTGTCCGTGACGGCGTCGGGCGGGTGCTGCCGGTGGTCCGAGCATGAGCCGGTCGCGGTGCCCCGACCGAGTGTCGGCGCCGTCAGGCTGAGGACTGGAATCGGCGGTTCGGGCGGGGCGCACGGCTGGCGCCGCCGGTCGACACCGGGCAGGGTCACGTGGACGGAAAGACGGTGTGTGGCGGGGGACGGTCATCGCTCACACCCCGCCCACGATGCCCTTGAAGATCTCGACCACGAGCGGGGCGAGCGCGGCGAGCGCGAAGCCGATGCCGGCGGCCTTGAACGCGCCCTTAGCCTTCTCGATCTCGCCGGGATCGCCCGAGGCCATCAGGTAGCGCAGGCCCCCGATGGTGATGAACACGACCGCGACCCCGGCCAGGATCCCCATGATCCAGTTACGGATGTTGTTGAGAACCTGATCGATGGTCGCCGCCAGCGCGACATAGTGGACCGTGTCCGCCCGCGCGGCCGAGGACGACAGCGCCACGGCGGCGACCAGCCATCCGAGAGGCAGCACTACCTGACGACGGGTCACACGGTGGCGAAGCCGGGGTCGTGTAGTGGCAGAACTGGTGCGGCGGCATGGGCGGTGGGGGGTGGGCACCGTCTGTGGGTGCGCTTCGCCTGGGCACACCGCGGTGGCCTGGGTTCCGCGACGGCGGGATGCGATGCGCCGTACCGGGAGGCGGACGGAGCGGGACATGCGGCGTGGTGTCAGTCGCATGAGTTCACCTCCCGGCCGGTCTGCGCGAGCGCAGCGAAGCCGATACGGCGAGTGTGGAAACGGGGTTCCGCGGGCAGTTGGGTTCCGCGCGAAGCGAGGTCCGATCGTGGACCCGTTCGCGGGACGGGAACGTCGGCAAGTCGTGGAAGACCGCGGAGCCAGGCAGGGGTTGATCGCGGTGCCTGGCGGATGCGAGACAACGATCCAGCAGGGTTGTCCCCGTGTCCGGTCAGGTCGGAAATCAGGCGCTGTTCAGCGCGGCTGCGTACCTTCCGGATCGCCCACCCGGCGCGGCCGAGAGGCCCTCCGGCGTCCTCGATCGGCACGTCACCGAAGCGGGTGTCCCAGATCAGGGCGGCCTCTTCGAGGGTGATGACATCGTCGCGGGCGGCGGCCGTCAGCAAGACCTCGGGGTGTCCGCCCAGTCGCTGAGGCGGTGCCGAGCGAAAACGTGCGGATCTCGCCGAGAGCTCGTCCAGTTCCTCGGTCAGCAGCGGGGCGTCGAGCGCCGCGCGCAATGCGAGATGGCCGCTGCGGAAAGCCGCCCACCGCAGACGCGCGAGGATCGCCGGCCGGTCCAGATCGACCTCATTCAGCCACTGCAGGAACCCGGTCAAGACTTCGGCGTGGATGTCGTGCTTGTCGCCGCTGAACCATTTGGTCAAGGCCGCCGCCACGGGCAGCAGTACGGGCAGCGCCAGCCCGACGCACGCGACTGTCCAAGTGCCGCGCTCGGTTCGCGCGCGGGTGATCAGATAGGTCCACGCCGCGTCCCGGACGGCCTGCGTGCACTCCTCGGCCACCAGCATCGCACCCAGCTCATCCAGCGGCACCGGCAGAGCGGGCAGGCCCGCGATCTCGGCGCCGTTCACACACACCGGACGCGGGCCGGTCACCAGCCACTCAAAGCTGGCAGCCGCGACATCGAACACCCCGCCCTCGATGCCTGTGCCACGGCCCCGACGGACAGAGAAAGAACCGTGTTCGGGTTCGACGTTCGACAACGATGAGTCCATGTCGGACACTCCCTAAAAGGCGAAATAAGGACGACCAAAGAAAGCCATAATTGGCGCCTCAAAACCGCCTCAAAAACGCTTCGCGAGCGCCTCAATATCGCCTCAAAAGTGCCTCAATGCTCGGAGTCGCGAGCGGTGGTCGGCGTGCTGCCTGGCGCGAGAACTCCATCGCGAGGCGCCGTCTTCGAAGGAGAAAAGTGCCTTTGAACTGCACGCATGTAGCTGTTCGATTCAGGTTTCGTGCGGCGGCGCCCTCAAGCTTCCGGCTTGACAGGTATGACGGTCAGGCAGGGCGAAGGAACTCTCAATGCGCAATCAGATTCTGGCAGCGTTGACGTACTCGGTGCGCCGCGCGCCGGTTTAGTAAATTAATCGGAAAATTTCCGATACCACATGTCCAAAATCGACGTTTTTTGCGGAGTTAGGGGGTGACAGCGCCACACGCCGCATACGTGGTGGCAACTCGTGCTCGGAGGTCCTGATGTTCCCTCGTCCGCAACCGTCGGATGGCCGCCCCGGTCGCCGCACAGACTTAACTCGCCCGCCGCGCACCCGGCGCGGTGGCGACCGTGCTCCCTACCCCGGAGCCCGTGTTCACAACACCATGGCAGGTGCCGGCGGAACCGGCAGCACCTCGCGTCCCGAGGGCACGCCGACCTCCTCGCGCCGGCGCCCGGCGCCGTCGTCGACCGCGTCGACTCCGGCGACGGTGTGGACGTGCGGGCCGGACCCGATCGACGCGCACGCGGTATGGCCGGTACCGATCGTGGAGTCCGTCACGGTGGCGTTCACCGACCCCGGTGCGCACGTCGTCCTGGTAGACCTCGACCCCGCACCGGCCACAGCACTGGGCTCCGGTGCGGACGCCTCGTCGACGACCGGCGAGGCGTCGCTGGCGGCGGCACGGGAGGCGGTGCGTGCGCTCGGCCGCACCGCCGACACGGTCGCCTTCCACAGCGGCGACGGCGGCTCCGCCGCGTCGTCGCGACCGTTCTGGGCCGGCCTCGTCACCGACGCAGACGACCCGTCCGCGGCGCTGGCCGGAACACCGTCGGCCTCGGCGCGCTCCGGTGTCCCCGGCAGCGCGGAAGGACAGGCGTCCGAGCGCGGCGCGCGGGCGGATCTCGTGATCGTGTCCCTGCCCGACGACGCCGCCGGATCGGTGTCGCTGGACCGGCTCGCGTTACTGGCGGCGAACCGTCTGCGTCAGGGCGGCATCCTCGCGGTGTACACGCACAGTGACTGGACGCGGGGGCGGTTGGTCGATCCGACCGGCGCGATCGTGGCCGCGGCCCAGCACGCCGATCTCCTCTATCTGCAGCACATCGTCACGCTGCACGCTCCCGTGGAGAAGGGCCGTCTGCGGGCCGCGCCGAGCGCGGTTGTGGCCGCCGAGTACGGCCTCGCCCGTCAGCGCGCGACGGTGCGCGGACTGCCCGCGCCGCATCTGCGCGCGCACGGTGATGTCCTCGCGTTCGCGCAACCGGGCGGCTCCGGAGCACCGCCCTCGGCGACCGCGGCGCCCGGTGCTGCTGGAGGTGGCCAGTGACCTCGCCCTCGCCGTGCCCTGCCGGGCTGTCCCCGGTCACTCCTACACCTGCGAAAGGCAGCGTCCTCATGTCCCACCAGCACCTCGCGACATCGGTCGCCACCGGCGCGACCAGTTCGCCCACCCCGGGAAGCGACGACCCGACCGTGCCGATCTCCCGCGCGCTCATCAATGCCCTCGATACCGCCGATGAGACCAGCCCGGCACAGGCGGATACCGCGACCGGACACGGCCCTGTCAGCCCGAGCAGTAAGGCCGGCGGGCTCGACGTCGGCGAATTGCCGTTGTCGGTGTGGGCGACCGCCCAGACCTCCCCGGCCTCCCAGCGCAAAGGCCGCTATGTACCCGAGTCGACCGCGCACCCGGCGAAGATGCTCCCGGCCGTCGCGGCGCACGCGATTCACGCGTACACCCGTCCCGGGGAGCTGGTGTTCGACCCGATGGCTGGATCCGGCACCACGCTGGTCGAGGCGATCGACGCTGGGCGTCGCGCGGTCGGCGTCGAGTACGAACCGCACTGGGTCAGCGTCGCCCAGGCGAACCTCGGCCTGGCCCGCGAACGTGGCCATGATCACGACGGCGAGCTCGTGCACGGCGACGCCCGGCAGTTGCCGTCTCTGCTGCCGGAGAAGTACCTGGGACAGGTCGCGCTGATCATCACCTCCCCGCCTTACGGGCCGTCCACCCACGGGCAGGTCGTCACCAGCGACACCGGCTCTCGAGACGGGAAGGTACACAAGTTCCACCACCGTTATGGCAGCGCGCTGGATCGCGGGAACCTCGCCAATGTCGGCCACCACCGGCTGCTGGCCGGATTCACCCGCATCCTCACCGGCTGCGCGGCGGTACTGCGTCCCGGCGGACACGTCGCGATCACCGTGCGTCCGTGGCGTGAGCACTCGGAACTGATCGACCTTCCGTCGCAGATCATCGCCTGTGGCCACGCCGCTGGGCTGGTCCCGGTCGAACGCTGCGTCGCCCTGCTCGCCCGCGTCGCCGACCGCGAGCTGGTCGCCCGAGGCTCGTTCTTCCAGCGCGACTTCATCCGCAAACAGCGAGAGCAGGGCCTGCCGCTGCATCTGATCGCGCACGAGGACGTCATCGTCCTGCGCCGCCCGCTCGAGACCGCTGGCTCGCAGGCAGCGCCTGACACAAGGTGGGGGCGGTCATGAGCGCCCGTGCCCGGTGCCAGGACTGCGGCTGGACCGTCCGGTACCCATGGCTGGATACCGCGCGACGCGCCGCCGCACGGCATCGCTGCCCGGCGCCCGAGCCGCTCGCCCCGGAACCGCCTCGGTTTGGCGGGCGATCATGATCGCGGCAGGGGGGAGGGCGATGTCCGTATTCCCGGCGCAGTGGCACTGGCCGACCGTGCCGGTAATGGGAGTGCTCGCCGCAGGCTTCTACTTGACCGCGTTGGCTGGCGCGAACTGGGCCAGCGCACACGACCTGCTCACCCTGGGCGGGCTGGCTGTTCCCGCAGGAGCCTGTATCGCGGGGATGGTCTTCATCGCCCGCGACGCCCTGCACGAGACGCTCGGCTCGCGAGGCGTGCTCGTGGCCATCGGCGGGGGCACGGCGCTGTCGGCGATCGTGGCCTCACCACGGATCGCGGTGGCGAGCGCGGCGGCGTTCGCCGTCTCCGAGCTCGCCGACTCGTGGCTGTACCGGCGGTGGCGCTCGCGGCGACGGGCGGTCGCGATCGCTGGATCGAATCTGGCCGGCCTGCTCGTGGACAGCGCTGTATTTGTGCCCTTCGCGTTCGGCTCGTGGGCGCTGCTGCCCGGTCAGCTCGCGGGTAAAGCCGCCGCCACAGCGGTGGTTTGCGTGGTCCTGGCGCTGTGGTCGTGGCGGCGGGAGGTGGCATCGTGAAGTTCTTTCTCGGTACCCACCAGCCCGCCTGGCTCGCTCGTGATCTTGGGGTTCCGCTGCTGGTCTCACACCGGCGCCTGGCGGGGCGCCGCAGCCTGCCTCGCGCGTCGGGGGAGTGGGCGCTGGATTCCGGCGGCTTCACCGAGCTCTCGCTGCACGGCCGCTGGCGTAGCGACGCCCGCGCCTACGCCGCCTCAGTACGCCGCTACGCCAGCGAGATCGGCCAGATGGCGTGGGCCGCGCCGCAGGACTGGATGGTCGAAGCGCACGTCCGAGCGCGCACCGGACTGAGCCTGCGCACCCACCTGCAGCGGACCGTGCGCAACTACCTGCAGTTGCGAGAGCTGGCGTCGGACCTGCCGATCATCCCGGTGGTGCAAGGTGATGAACTCGCCGACTACCACCGCTGCGCCGACGCCTACGAACGTCACGGTGTCGACCTCGACGCGCTGCCGCTGGTCGGTGTCGGGTCGGTGTGCCGGCGCCAGCACAGCGGACAGGTCGAACACATCGTGAGGTCCCTGCACGCGCGAGGTCTGCGGCTGCACTGCTTTGGCGTCAAGACGACCGGATTGGCCCGCTACGGCGATGCGATCCGCTCCAGCGACTCCGCCGCATGGAGTTACAGCGGCCGCTACCAGCCGGGCTGCACCCCGAGCCATCGCAGCGAATCCAACTGCCTGACCTACGCGATGGCCTGGCACTCCCGGCTCCAGCACACGCTGCGCCAGCCGAACCACCGGCCCGCAACCCGGTGCGCCGCATCACGCCTCTCGTCGGGAGCGCCTGGCCGTGCTCGACCAGGACACACCGGCTCACACCGCAACCAAGGAACACGCCCGCCTGCGCGGCCGGGCATCACAACAGGGGAGCGGCGATGAACACCATGGCTGAGCGCCGCGCCGACGCTGTGGATCCGCTGCGGTTCGTCGCGACCGAGGGCCCGGTGATCGGGTCGCTGTGCACCGGCGTGGCCGGTCTTGACCTCGGCGTCGCCGCCGTGCTCGGCGGCCGCATCGCCTGGTACTGCGAGGTTGACCCGCACGCGGCCGCGATCCTCGGCGTGCGACTGCCCGGCGTGCCGAACCTGGGCGATCTACGCGCGGTCGACTTCACCTCCGTCGCACCGATCGAGGTGCTCACGGCGGGCTTCCCCTGTCAGGACATCTCCGCCGCCGGTCGGCGCGCGGGCATCGAGAAAGGCGCTCGTAGTGGACTGTGGAGCAACATCCTGGACGCCATTCGCCTACTACGACCCCGCCTCGTCGTCGTGGAGAACGTCGCCGCCCTCCGCTGGAAAAACGGAGGCCTCGACCGAGTACTCGCGGGGCTGGCCGAAGCGGGGTATGACGCGGTCTGGCGTTGCGTACGAGCCGCCGACATCGGCGCCGCCCACCGCCGCGAACGCGTGTTCCTGTGTGCCGTCACCGCCCCGGGACGGGATGCGGATGATGCCGACCCCCCAAGCGCGCGACGGCGAACCCCGCGGCCCCGTCGACCCGGCACGGCGACGGGCGGGCGGGCATCAGGTCAACCTCAACGACGCGGTCGACTCCGTCGTCAAGCCGACACAGCCGACGCCGACGGCGGAGGACTCGCGGTCATCGGCGATCCAGACCGTGCGGAAACCGGGACGCCCGATCCCGGCCGGGTGCGTGACGCCGACCGACTCGGTGCGGCTACTGCCGACCTCGGCCGCATCGGACTCGAAGAACTGCACCCACGACACACACGACGGCGGACCGTCGCTTCCCGACCGCGCCCGCGCCCTGACCACACCGACACCGCCGACGGACGGAACGGGGTGCGCCGCGGCCCACAGCGGCGAGATCGATAGCTGCCTTCCCGCCGGTGCGTGGGGCCCTGCCGCCGACACCCGACCGCGCACGACGGTTCGTCTACCGACATCTCCGCCACACCATGACAAGGAGGCCCAGCCCTCATGGCCACTCCACGACTTCTGCCGACCCCGCGCGCGACCGACGGAACCAAAGGCTGTCCCGCGCAGCGCGGCTCGAAGGGCGATCTGATGCTGCCCTCGGTCGTCATCGCCGTCACCATGCCCGCACCGAAGTCCCGAGCGCGGAAGGAGGTGAAGGAGCGTGACGACCGCCCGTGCACCGCGCGCCCGCCGCACAGCACGCGGTGAACCCAGGCCGGTGGACTGGGGCGAGTACGCCGCCGCCGTGCACCGGTGGGAAGTCATCACCGGCCGCGCGGCTCCGTACCCGACCCAGCCCGGCCGTCACGGGCGTCCCGTGCTCGCGCCGCCGTTCGTCGAGTGGCTCATGGGCCTTCCCCCAGGCTGGGTCACCGCCGGGCACCTCGACCTGCCCCGCACCGCGCAACTTCGCGCTTTGGGCAACGGGGTCATGCCCCAGCAGGCCGCGCGCGCACTGCGTCACCTGCTGGACGACCTCACTCACCTGCACCGTCCGTCCTGCCAGCCGCCGGCCAGCCCCCCGCCGCGGGACAGGCGCTCTCGAGCGAGTCGACCGTCACGGGCGGACAGTGGTGTGACGCATCCGCCGGGCACTGCCCAGGCGACGCCCGCCGTGCGCACCCGCCGCAGCGATCCCCGCAAGCGGCGCTGAACCTGTGGCGCTCCGGGGCGAGGACACCACCGAGCCCGCCCCGGAGCGCCACGCTCCACCCGCTTCCACACCTCGACGTCTTGAAGGGTTTCTTCGTCATGCCCGTACACAGCTGGACACGCCACCCAGGGGGCCATCTGCGCCGCTGGGCCCGGACCGCCCGCCACCGCCTCCGACACCGGCGGCCACCGAACCGAGCACTCGCCAGCCATACGCCTTCCGGTGTTCAGCCCGCGCAGCATCCGGTGACGCGACGGTCGGCCGAGGCGATCGCGGTCCTGATCCGCGAGGGCTGGAACGTGCACCATCCGCCGTACGGCTACGCCACGATGACCGTGACCGGAGCACGGAGCCGCTACGGAGCGCCTCGCACCCGCCTGACACCGGACCCGCGCCGCGCTCTCGTGGTGCAAGACGTCTTTTACTGGCGCGCGATCACCGGCTTGTCGGTCGAGCACATCACCGCGCGGCTCGACGCCGACCATGACCGCTATCCACCGCCCGGGACACACGCCTCCTGGCCGCCCGCAGCGGTGTACTTGATGTTGACCAACATCAAGTACACCGGCTACCAGGCCACCGGTACTCGCGACGAGAACGGCGCCTTCTGTCCCGTCGAGCAGTGGGTGCTCTCCGACCAGCCCGCGCACCGCGCCCTGGTCACCCCCGCGCTGTTCTGGGCCGCTCAGGATCCCGTGACCAGCGTGCGGCGCATCCCGCACCGGCTTCTCGCCCCGGTCCACGGATCCACTGCCAGCGGTGACGAGAAGGAGGTGCGGTGATCATGGCATCGCGTCCACGATCCACAGCTCGTGCCGCCACCTCGCACCCGCCGACACGATCGTCAGCGCGCCGCCGTCCGTCCGCGACACTGGCGGACCGCCGATCGGGCACGCCGCGCCGTGAGCGCTACCCCGGCCGGCCACGAGGCCGATACCTGAGCCTCGGCGCCGGCGTGCAGAGCCTGTGCGTGTTCCTGCTCGCCTGCGACGGTGAGATCCCGCCCTTCGACGCAGCCCTGTTCGCCGACACCGGCTGGGAACCCCGGCAGGTCTACACCCAGCTCGACACCGCACGCCGCATCGGCGCGCGAGCGGGGATCCCCGTCCTGACCGTGTCGAACGGCAACATCCGCCACGACGCCCTCAAACCCGAGTCCCGCTTCGTCACCATGCCGCTGTTCGTGAAGAACCCTGACGGCACAAGGGGGATGGCCCGCCGGCAGTGCACCGGTGAGTACAAGATCAAGCCGCTCAAGAAAGCCATCCGCCAGATCCTCGGCTACCCGCATCCCACACGAGTGCCCCGTGGTGTGTTCGTCGACCAGGCCATCGGCATCTCCACCGACGAGTTCCACCGCGCCAAGGACTCCGACGTCAACTACACCCGCAACATCTTCCCCCTCCTCGATCTCGGGCTATCACGTACGGACTGCCTGGCGCTCCTGCGTGAACGCGGCATGGACGAGGTCGTGAAAAGCTCGTGTATCGGCTGCCCATACTCGGGAAATTCACGACTGCGGTTCATCCGGGACACCGATCCTCACGCGTGGACCGACCTGGTCGAGTTCGACAAAGCGATCCGTCACGGCAGCCCCCGCGCCAACGCCAACGGCCAACCGCTGCGCGGCCAGTTCTTCATCCACCGCTCGCTCCTGCCGCTCGACCAAGTCGACCTCGACGCCACACGCGGCGCCTCCAACGCCGACGAAGACGACCCAGACGGCTGCAGCCCGTTCTCCTGCCGCTCCGGCCATGCCATCACACAGCGGGAAACGACATGACCGCCGCCGAAACCCCTCGTCCGGCACCTGACAGCCCACCCGAACATCTCGAGTTGCCAACAGTCGACGGGCAGCTCTTGTATACGCCCGCGCAAGCTTCCCAGCGCCTGATCATCAAGGAGTCGTGGCTGCGTCGTAAAGCGGGCCTCCGCCAGATCCCCTGCACCTTCCTTGGCAAACACCTCCGCTTCTCTGACGCCGACCTCCGCGCGATCGTCGGCAACGGCTCCACCACAACCCAACGCCGACGGTCAAGCCATCGCCGTCACCGCTGAACGCGACTTCGCTAACGCGGGCGGGCACAGAAGGTTCTTTGCCGTCTGGGGTGGCTCTCTGTCCACACCAGAGCGTCCATGGATGTCGCCCATCGCCGTGACCCCCACACCAGAGCAAAGGAGTTCACATGCCCTGGCCCGAACAATCCGGGGACGACAGCTGGCGCGTCCGCTACCGACGCGACGACGGAACAATCGGCTCCGTCCCCGGCTTCCCCGATGAAAACTCCGCGAACAACTACATCGCGGATATGGACACAGACAAGCGCCGAGGAAAGTGGATCGACCCCTCAGGCGGCCAGACCACCGTCAACGCCTGGGCCTACGACGACTGGATCGACTCCCTCGACGTCGACCAACGCACCGAGGAAAACTATCGCAGCTTTCTCAAAGTGCACATCACCCCCAACTGGGGCACCACCACGCTCACCGAGCTCACCAACTCCAAGATACGAGCCTGGGAGAAGAAGCTGCGCAACTCCGGACTCGCCAAGAGCACCGTCGACAGCATCCTGAAATGCTTCGCTCTCATCCTGTCCGACGCCGTCGACGAAAAACTCATCGACGCCAACCCCATCCAGAACCGCCGCCGAGGCCGCCGACGCCGCACCGAACGCCGACCCCGCCAGATCTGGGCCGAACCAGCCGAAGCGCTCGCGGTCGCCGACCAAGCCGCCCTCTGCTACGGCCCCACCGGAGCCGTACTCGTCGCCACAGCGGGCTGGACCGGCGCACGCTGGGGGGAACTCGTGGGTCTCCAACGCCACAACCTCCACCTCTACGACGACAACACAGGAAAAATCGTTGTCGACCCCGACACCGGCGCACTCCACGAACCCACCGCAGGCGGTCTCTACCTCGGACCACCCAAAACCGAGGCCTCCGCCCGCGACATCACCCTGCCGCCCTTCCTGGTCATCCTTCTCCGGCACCACCTGGAGACGCACGACCATCCACATGTTTTCGTCACGCCACAAGGCGACCTGCATCGCAGGAGCAACTTCGCACGCCGAGCCTTCAGGCCGGCAGCAGACGGCAACAAGCACAAGGCCAACCCCAAGGTCTCACTCTGCGCAGCCAAGCCGGGCCTGAAGTTCCACGGACTCCGGCACAGCCACAAAACCTGGATGATCGACGACGGCATCCCCGAGATCGCCCAAGCACTCCGCCTCGGCCACGTACTCCAAGACAAAGTCCAAGAAACCTACTCCCACGTCGCCGCAGCCGTCGAACAACGACTGCTGGACGCACTCCAAACACGGTGGGAGAAAGCCGTGGCCAGCAGCACCACACCCACGGACGACTGTGCCTGGCGTCTCGCCGCTGCGTAGCTGACTAGAGGCGAGTGCGAGCGCCGTGCGGGACTCGCCTCAGGCGAACCGGAGCGCCTGAGTTCACGGTCTGCGAAACGGCTGGAAAACCCCGTTGCCGGAATTCAGGCGACGGTCCCGCGCTCGCGGCGGACGGGTTCACTCCAGGCTCCCGGCAAACACCACCTCGGCCCTGTCTGGCGGTGCCGCGATGAGCGGGTCAAGAGGGTGGCGAGCTGGACGACAGGTCCGGGAGTTGCGCTATCGGAATCGCCGCGGCTGGACAACATCCACATCTGGCTCAGGATCGCCGCGCTCTTCGCCGGTGAAAACTCGCCGATGATCGACCACCACTACAGCTACCCGGCCTTGAATGCCAATTTGAAGACAACGGGGGTCATCGCTTGAACCTAGAGCGCGCTCAGCTCAGAGCGTGAATGTCTGAACTGTGTACACGATCAGCAGTAACAGAACGACGACTAAGATCGGTGTCGTTGTCGCCCAACTACCGATGTTCGACAGCGCTATGGGCACGGACACTACGACCGGGGAGCCCGCGATCAGCGCCAGCGGGATCCGAAAGTTTAGTGTCTGGAGCCCGAACCTGTAAGCAATGCGCATGTTCGAGGCGTGCCAGCCGACCTGCTTGTGGCGCGGAGTGATGAGTGGGTCGTCGAACCGTGTACGGAGGTAGTCCGAGGCCATGCCGATCTGCGAATTGGTGAATAGGATGAGGATGCCCAGCAGCAGCGACACTAGTGGTGACACCAGCAGCAGCGGAGCGCTCTTACGATCGATCCCGAAGCCGAGCACGGCGGAGCTGACCGTTACCGAGCAGACGACCAGGGCTGTCCGGTGATCCATTTTCTTCACGATCTCATCGCGTAGTGCCTTGTATTCCGCGAGAAGCAGCTCGGTAGCCAAACCAGGATCGTTGTCGGCTTCGGCGATCAGCGCTGGTTCCGTGTGCTTCGCGTCCCGTCACGCCCAGCCCCGTTCTCGTTGCCATCTGAACATGAGGAGAACTCGGGTGCGCCCCTGAGCGTGTTACAGCGGAGCGGGGGCTGCAGGGGGCGGAACTCGTGTGAGTGGGTGGTTGTCGAGCTGGTGGCCGCCGACTCCGGAGTGCTTGGTGGACGACGATGTCCCCGGCGGAACGCTGAACTTTTTTGCGCGCCTCCGTTAGGCACCGATTGGTCGGTGGGGGCCAGCGTCTTGCGTCGTTGTCGGTTGAGCTGAAGGGCTGCGCGTAGAACGGTGCCGAGACTGCGGTGTAGGTCGTGCGGATTCGTCGTTGGCTGGGGGTGTGGTCGCTTTCGGGCTGACCGCTGTGGGGATGGCTTCCTTGGTGGCGGTGATACTCGGTGCGTCGGCGGTGGGTGTGTCGGTCTTGTCGGCGTCACGTTCGAGGTGGAAGTCGATGTTGATGGTCTTCCATGCCTGTGCTTTCACTTTCACGGAGCGCAGGGTCGCGTTGCGGTCGAGACGCAGCACGACCACGGCGCCCAGGGCCGTGAGGGCCAGAGCGCCGCAGATCATCAACGCGGCTACGGCCATGAGGTGATCCCCTCGTCGGAGTCGCTGTCACCAGTGCCCAGGGCGAGAGACGCTGGTGCCGTCGACACTGGGCCCGCTCCAGCGGCTGGGCTGGTGTTGTCGGTGGCGGGTTCCTCGCGGACCCAGCCGTTGTCGTCCTCGTAGACGACGGTGATGCCGGTGTGCTTGAGCAGGGCCAGAAGGTCTGGTCGGGGTCGTGTGGGCACGAGCAGCACGAGGGCTGCCGCGTCGACGAATCGAGCGCAGTCCAGCAGCGATCCGATGGCACTGCGGATTTGATCTCGGGTGACCTGTGCCTTGATCTCGACCAGCTCACGTGCAGTGTCGTCCCACAGGCTCGGGCTGAACGGTTGTGCTTCCTCGGAGGGTAGGAAGCTGAGCATGCTGGTCTTGTGGCCGATCCGTTGGAGGTGCTGCGTGTAACGATCGGCTAGCTCGTTTTTCTCGGCGCGCGAGCTGCGACGCAGATTCTGGTTCCGCTCCGTGTGTGGGATGAGGGGGGCTGCTTCGATGCGAGGTGCTTGGGCAAGGGCATAGGGCGCCATGGGGAGGCTGACCGGTAGATCGCCTAGTGGCTTCAGCCGGAACACGATGACCTGGCGCTGTAGGTGCGGGTTGGTCGGGTCGGGGGCGTCCACTCGGTAGTAGTCAGCGAGTATGAACTCGCCCAGGTACGTGGTACCGGTCGGACCGGAAACGAACCCCTCCAGGCTCCGGCCATCTTGCTGGTGGTTCAGGACGGCCTTGTTTCCCTGGGTGAACTGCTGGTCGCCGCTCTGCCCTTCGCCGAAGTAGTGCAGATACCCGTCATCGCCCAAGCCGCCGAAGAAGCCAGCTCCCACAGGTGAATCGGTCACAGCGAAGAACATGACCACGCGGGCGCGGCTGGACGGGCTTATCCCGCTCTGCGGCCTGCCGCCAAAACGCTGGTGAATCTCCCGACGCGGCAGATGCGTGCCCGGAGTCAATCCATCGAGCAATTCAACCCTCCTTGTTTACCCCTAGATTTGACCGTAAATGTACCACGTCAACGGCCGTACGGTAGACGAAGGGGAGAGCGACTGTCCGGCGGGGTCGCGACACGGTGCCGCCTCGGCTGGGCAGCGGCCGCGATCCGAATCCACGATCTCGGGCTCGATGGCACGGTCACCGGCGCATTGTTCTGACCGTGGGGTAACGGGTACTGGTGATTCTCCGACGAAGTGCAGGTGAGCATCGTCACGGATCCTCGGGATGGCCCGGTTGCCGTGACGCCTGTGGTGGTGTCCGCTGCCGACGAGCTGGTCGACGGCGTGACGGTGCGTGGTCTGTTCGGTCCGGCCCTGCGTGCGACGGGCGCGGTGGTACTGGACCTGTCGAAGGTGACGTTCCTGGCGATGGAGGCCGTCGTCCCGCTCCTGGCCGTGGCGCAGCGCTGCGCGGCCGAGCAGCGGTCGCTGACGGTGGTGGCCTCGATCCCGGTTCGCCGGAAGCTGGTGTCGCTGGGCTGTTCGCGATGATCCCGCTCGAACCTGACCCGGACGAGGCGGGTCGCTGACCCGCCTCGTCCGGGTGCTGGGGTCAGAAGAGCAGGTGGGCACAGCCCAGTGGACGGCCGCCGAGGCCATATTCGCCGGGATGGGCGGCCCGGATCCAGTCCCAGAACGGCCGGGCCGCAGGCTTCTCCGGGGTGATCGCCCATCGATAGTTGGGCAGGTCGCGGCGGAGCTGGTCCAGGACGCGTGTGCCGATCCCGTGCCGCCGGACCTGCTCGGAGAGGTCGAGTTCGCCGATCAGCGCGGTCCGGCAGGCGTGGCAGACCTGGTAGTCGATGGTGCCGATCTCGGTACCGGCCCGGTAGATCCGGTGGACGTGGAAGGTGACCGTCTCGTCATGGCGAGGGCGGTACGGGCTAAGCCAGACCTCGTCACCGAGATCGACGCCGCGCCGGGCCGGGAACGCGGGCCAGGTGGTCTTGTCCACGATGTCCAGCGTCGCCGCACCGAACAGCACTGTCCACTCAGGACACCGACGGGTGATCCCGAGACGAGGCTGCCGGGGGCGGAGGTGGAAGCGGCCGGTTCCCTGGTGCGTGCACACCGGGGAACCGGCCACAGCGGCCCGGCGGCGCGAGCAGGGGATGTTGCGCCGCGGCCTGGCCGATCCCTGTCTCGGAGGGGATCCCCGCAGATCTACCCAGGTTCGCGAGGGGTAGGAAACCACTCGTTCAGGCGGCGGACGCAGACCAGCGCCACGCGGCGTGCATCGCGGCGAACAGGGCCTCGTCGTCGGCGACGGTGGGCTCGGCCTCGCCGACAGGGAGCCAGGTCTCGTCGACGACGTACCCGTTCTCGCGACGGGTGAGGGAGATCCCGGGATAGAGCACAGCCCTGTCCGGACCGCGAGGATCGTCGACGACCACGGTCCGTGGTTCCCAGCGCGGCTGGACATCCCGCTCGCTCCGCACCCGGCGCGCACCTCCCTGTTCGGTCTCATTCGCTCGTATGTCGTCCACGCGGCAGTGCGTGTAACAGAGCGTGTCCAGCTGTGACGACGAAAACCGTGGTCAACAGGATGTACGGCAGAGAAAACCGGCGGTACTGCACCATTCGGGTTACCGTCAGTCGCAGGGAGGCGCGACCGTCAAACGGCCGAGGCCAGGGCACGGAGGCCGTCATGGCACAGAACACCGCAGGTGATGCCGAGTCGCGGGTGCCGGCGTTCATCGAGCCCATGCTCGCGACCCCGGCGCAGAAGCAGCTGCCGGACGACCCGCGCTACGCCTATGAATTCAAATGGGACGGCTACCGAGCGGTGATGCGGGTCGCCACCGACGGAACGACGAGACTGACTAGCCGCAACGACCAAGACTTCACCCGCCGGTTCCCCATCCTCGGCGACGCCCTGGGCGACGCGATGCGGGGTCGCCAGGCGGCGCTCGACGGCGAGATCGTCGCGCTCGGCGACCACGGCCGCCCGGACTTCGGGCTGCTGCAGAACTACGACGCCGGCGGCGAGGTGCCCGTGCCGTATTTCGTGTTCGACGTCCTGCTGCTCGGCGGCGACCGGCTGCTGGACGCGCCTTGTGAGCAGCGGCGGACAGTGCTGGAGAGGATCGAGCCGCCGGACAGGAACCTCGTCGCGATCCCCCCGTCCTACAGCCACGCCGACCTCTCGGCGACCGGCATGTCCCCGCATGATCTGCTCGACGTCGCGAAGAACCGCGGTCTCGAAGGCCTGATGGTGAAAGCGATCAGCTCGACGTATCACCCGGGACGGCGCTCGCCGGAGTGGATCAAGCACCCGCTGATCCAGACCCTGGAGGTCGTGGTGTGCGGGTGGCGTCCCGGGCAGGGCCGCCGCGACGGGATGATCGGCGCGCTGCTGCTCGGCGCCCACGACCCCGCCACCGGCGGCCTGGCCTACATCGGAGACGTCGGCACCGGCTTCAGCCACCAGGCCCTCATGGCCGCCCGGGAGAAACTCGCCCCGCTGGCCCGCAAGACCAGCCCGTTCGCCGGCGGCGTGCCGCAGGACCGCGCCAGGGGCGCGAACTGGGTGACACCGAAACTCGTCGGAGAGGTCGTCTACCGCCAGTTCACACCGCGCGAGCACCGGCTCCGCCACACCGCCTGGCGCGGATGGCGCCCAGACAAGAACCCGGCCGACGTCGCGGTTCCCGTGCCGGACTGAGCGACTGGTGGAGCGGACCGCCGGACAACCATCGCGGTGCGGCGAGGGAGAGCATGCCCGGCGGCCGGCTACACGAGGCGAGGGCCAGACCGGGGCAGCGCTCCCAGTACACACCCGCCCGGTGTGGCGCGGTGACGACCGATCGGATGCTGCTCGCGACGCTCCGAAGGCCGGGGTGTAGTCCGTTTGCCGTACGCGAGGGTGGACACTCTTGAGTGAGGGCCTTGTTCAACCCGCGAGCAACGCTCTGGTCCCGCCGGTCCAAAGCACTGCGGCCGGCGGGACGCCAGATCTATCCGCCGAACGCCTCGCCCAGCACCGATCTTCGGGTCTCGGTCAGAAGTCGGCCGGGGCCTCCGCGAGCGGCGGTTCGTGACGTTCCCGGCTGCGCAGATGTCTACGAGGCCCTGGTCACTGATGACCGGGACGAGACCGAACTCGGGCGCCGGTTCCGGGGCCGGGTCGTTCTGGGTCTCCCGATCCGGCACGTCGTCGGCCGTGGTGGTGAGGGGCGCTGCTTGCGCAGGCGTTCCTCGGCCTTGCACTGAGCGCGCTCACCTTGCTATGTGACATGCATCACACACGTATTTGTGTTCAAATCCTCTGCGATTCAGCACCTGTGTAGTGAGAGGACCTGCGCGGTCCTCGCCTCGAGGCCCGGTTTCCGGTACTCGAAGGGGAAGCCCATCGTTCCGCGCTCCGGCCAAAGAGACTGAGGACGGTGGGCTTCGCTATGTCCGGCTCGCGAACGCTGCGCCTCGGCTGTCGAGTCTCTCGACGTGAACGAACGGGTTTCCGAACACCGTGACCTCGCGAAACCTCGTGCCCTGTCTGCTGGGTGTTCGTGTTCGGCCGTCGATCCCCGACGTCGAGGGGCCCGGCAGCGCACCGGCCGCCGGGCCTCTCGACCTTCTGGGTTCTAGGGTCGGTCTTATTCGGTTTCCGGGTGTTTTGCGGGGGCGGGCAGCGGTGGGGAGAACCGTCCGCCCATGACCGGCGGCGTCGCGGTGGGCATCGTGACCGCGAGGAAAACCAGCACGCCGAGCTCCCGGTTCCGCCGTGCGCCGTCTTGTTTAAGGCTTAACCGGCACCTTGGGCGTGGCGGAGGTGGCGGCGTGGCCAACTCACGTTGGGCGGTGACGCGTTGCTGATCGTCATTTCGATCGCCTGTTCTTGCTACGCAAAATTGCGGTCACTCCGAGCAGGATCGCGGCCAGCAGGACTGCGATGCCGATCCAGGAGGTGGTGGTCATGAACACGCCTTACTGTCGATGGTGAGACCGTCGGCACCGGCACCGGCACCGGCACCGGCACCGGCACCGGCACCGGCACCGGCACCGGCACCGGCGAGGCCTGCGACGGCCAGCCCGACCCCCAGAGTGTCCGCGGCGACGACAGCAGCGACCAGACCGATTTCGCCACCGAGCAGGCCAACACCGAGTAAGGCCACCCCCAGAACCGCGCCTGCGCAGCCGTTCAGCGCCGATTGTTTCCCGAACACTTGCGGACTTACTCCCTGTCCTAGGGCGGTTGCGGGTCATTCCGTGTAGTGCCCGAGTGCTTCGAGGCCCTGTAGAACTCGCTCGAGGGTGGACGGTTTCGGGCCGCCGTCGGGGTGGTCGTCGGGTTCGTGGATGTACACCACACCACGGTCGGCCAGGCCGGCCGCGGCGTTCCGGATGACGTCGATGGGGGTGGTCAGGATCGCGGCGATCTCCGCGAGTGCCCGGGGTCGCTCGCACAGCTCGACGATCAGCAGCTCCACGGTGCTGGCGCTGGCGAGGTCGTGGGCCTGCACATCTTCGGCGGTGGTGAGCAGTGTCTCGAGCCGGGGTTCCCGCGCGGGCTGGGACGGTCCGCCGGTGATGGGGTGCGGTCCTGAGACACCCAGCCGGCTGCCGGTGGTGTCATCGGTCCCGGCGGCGTCGATGGCTGGCGAGAAGGCTTCGTCGGACACCGGCCGCGTGCCGCGGTCGGCCAACGGGACCAGCACGCCGGCGAGCAGATCGTCAGGACTCCAGAGCGTGTCGTCGAGGGTGACACGGGCGCGCAGGTCCGCGAGTCCGGCCGCGACGTCGAACACCGGCGGCTGGGGATCGGCCTGGTGTGCGCGGCGTAGCAGGTTCCGGGTCGTGTCGTCGGGTTCGGTCACCGCTGCTCACCTCCTCGGCTCAACTCGATGATGCGCTCCCGGTGGGGTGCGAAGACAGCATGTAAGCGGTCGATGTGGGTTCTCACGGTCGACGGGCTGATCCCGAGGACCGCCGCGATCTCCTGATCGGTCAGGTCTTCCAGGAAGAACAGCACCCCGACGACCTAGCGCCGGGGAGGCTGCCGGGACAGCAGCTGCCGCACCAGCGCCCACACGGACAGCTCGTCGAGGATCTCGTCGAACACCGTGTCCGCGTCCGGCACGGCGAGGTCGTTGTCGAACTCGACCTGCCACCAGCGGGTCCGGTACACGTCGAGGATCTTGTGCACGGCGATCTTCTGCACGTACCTGCGGTTGTCCTCGATGGCCCGGCAGCCGCGATCGGGCCAGAGCTTCCACAGCGCGAGGTAGGCCTCCTGGACCGCGTCACGCGCCAGGAACTCGTCCCCGCCCGCCACGCGGTAGATCGCCGCATAGGTCCGGCCGACCGTCGCCTCGTAGAAGGCCTCGAAGGCCTCCTCGAGTACGGGGACACGGTGGCGGTCCATAATCATGAGGCCATCGGCTCTTCGGGCACCGTCGACGATCTTTCGGGGTCCAGCGGTGTGCGGTGCACCGTCACCATGATCACCCCGTCGACATCGTGGTCCACGATCCGTGTTCCCGGCCCGGCCGCGGTCACCACGCGTTCGAGGCTGTCCCGTCGCAACCGGTACCGCCGCAGCGAGATCAACATCCGTGCCACCGCGCAGCCGCTGGAGACGACGCTGACGATGAGAACCGACCACATGTTCACCTCATCACGTCCCCTCGCCGCGTCGTATAACCACACCTCGGATCGAGCGTCCCTTTCTGTCTACAAGGCCGAGGAAAATGTTCCAGATGCGTGTGGGCCCTGGCGAGGAGGACGCGACTGTCGTCTTCGGCCGGGGCCACGATTGCGCGCACCGGGCGGCGACGATGCCGTCGGGCCCCGCGAACCCGCGCCGGCGCCGGCCGATCCGGCTGAGGGACGGAGGTCGATGACGGCAGTGCGCCTCCACGGGATCGCCGACTCATCGCTGTTGACGAGGGACAGCAAGGTGGCGCGAAGGGTTCAGGAAGGTCCTCACCGGGGTGCGCGTCGGCTCGTTTTCGGTGTGCGCCGGTTCTTGAGGTGGCCGTGATAGATCGGAGGGAAGCTGCGGACGCACAGGTCGAGGTAGTGGTCGTTGAGCGCGGTGTCCGGGGTCCAGCGGTGCTGTTCGAGGTCGGTGATGAGCGTGGTCCAGGCGGTGAAGACGGTGTCCCGGGCGAGGTCCTCGGCTTCATCGGCGGTGAGGTTCTCAGGCATGCGGAGCATGGTGCGCCCGGCGCGGGTGGCCTTGCGGAAGATGTCGCCGGTGGTGATCCAGGTCCGGATGAGTGGCTGGGCGTGGGCGATGACCCGCTCGGCGAACTGGTCGAACTCCGGGCCGGTGAAGCCGGCCGCGCGCAGGCGGTCGACAAGGGCGGCGTCGACGGGATGCGTGGCCTCCTCGTCGTCGAGCAGTTTCCGCAGGCGTTCCACCGCCCGGCCTCGGGTGGGCCCGACCGAGCCGACGGACAGGCCCAGCGTCTTGGCTACGTCCTTGTGGGAGTACTTGTTCACTACCAGGAGCCGCAGCAGTTCCTGGTCTCGCTTGGAGAGTTTCGCGAAGGCGCGCCAGAGCCGCCGGTCGCGCTCGGCCTGCAAGGCCTGCTCGTCCGGGGCGGGGTCGCCGCTGCTCACGGTCTCGACCAGGTCGTCGGTCAGCGGGCCCGTCCGCGCCTCGCCCTGGCGGAGACGCTGCGCTTCCCGCCGGGCGGTGGTGATCAGCCACCCGGCCAGGGCCCGGGAGTCCCGGATGTTGTCCCACTGGCGGAGCAGGGCGAGCCAGGTGTTCTGCACGATGACTTCGGCCTGATCGCGTTCGCATCCGTTGCCGCGGGCGACATGCCACACCAGCGGGGTCAACTCCCCGACCAGCCGAGTCATCGCGTCGTTGTCCCCGCGGCGGGCGGCCGCCAGGAGCGCGGCGTGCAGAGCGGGACCGGTCAGGCCATCCCATGCTGCGGGCACGACGACCGCCCGGACCTGCCCCTGCCGTGCAGAAGGCTGGACCGGGTCCATGGCGGCCGCCGCGCCCATCAGGATCAGGCCTGGCGCGGGAGCCAGGCGAGCACTAACGACAGCACTGTGACCATCGCGAGCACGCCGAATAATGCAGCGGCCTGATCCGGCTGCCACTGGCTGATGATCAGCAAAATGACGATGACCGACCCGGCAGCACCGGAACGCGGGAACGGTCTCTCAGGACCGCCCATGGGCATGGGCGGAAACAAATGCAACATCTCGATCTCCAGTTGTCGGACTCGAAGGGAACGCCCGCTCTTCCCCGCGCTCCGGCCAAAGAGACTGAGGACAAGTGGGCACTGCCCACTTAGTGTGGCGGGTCACACCAATACTCAACGAACCCCTCTGGTGTGACATGCATCACACACGTGTTGGTGTTCAAATCCTCCGAGATCCAGCACCTGTGTAGTGAGAGGACCTGCGCGGTCCTCACCTCGAGGCCCGGTCTCCGGTACTCGAAGGGGAAGCCCACCGCTCCGCGCTCCGGCCAAAGAGACTGAGGACGGTGGGCTTCGCTATGCCGGCCCGCCGAGCTGACCGGACCGTTGCGGCTCGGCTGCTAAACCTCTCGACGTAAGATGACGGGTTCTCGAATACCGCGACCTAGCCGATCGCGAGCTTTCCGCCGGTGGCGGTGACGGAGCGTTCGGGCGTGATCGCCGCGGTTGGGGTTGCCATCGTCCAGACGTAGGTCTGGTCAGCGGTGTCTCGAGCGATGAACACGAGTTGGTTGGTGGCCTGGTTGGCGTAACTGAGCACGACAGGATCGGTGGTGATCTGAGTCGGCGCGACCGTGGTCCAGGGTCTGAAGTCCGAGCTGGACGGGGCGGTCTGGCCGGTGGAGTGGATGAAGCCCATCGGTCCGCGGGCCGCGATTTCGATCCGGGACGTGGCAGACATCGTGGCCGAGACGGGACCGGACGCGGTGAGGCCGGGGATCGGGTTCCACTGGCCGGTGAACACCCCATTGGTCTGGCGCGTGGAAGCGACGGAGCCGTCGACGGAACGGGCGAAAACCTGAATCTGGTTGTCCAGCGCGACCACGGCGGCGGCCGGGCCGGTGGACTTCACACCACCGAGACCGCTCCACGGGCCGAGGGTGCCGTCGGCCGGATTGGCGGCCGGGTGGTACGTGGCGGTCTGGTAGAAGCCGTTCTTGTCCAGGACGACTACTTGGAGGTTCGCCCCGTTACGCACGACCGTGGGAGGTGTGACCGACAAGTTGTTGCCACCGAGCGGGCGCCACGCGGTCAATGGTCCGTTCTGACCGGTACCCGGTCGGGCCCACAGTTGCCCTTGGCCGTCGACTGCGAAGGCGTAGAGGACGTTGCTCGGTCCGATGGCCAAGGTCGGGGGGCCAGCAAGGAATCCGCTCAAGGACACGAGCGGTCCCCATACCTGCCCGGTTCGACGGTCGCCGCGAATCTCACTGTCGGTGCCGAGCGCGAGCGCCTGGAGACTCCCGTCGGCGTTTTGCGCGGCCGCTGACCTGCCGGTGAACGACTGATACCCGGTGAAGGTGGTCTTGTTCATCTGCAAGGTTCCGGGATCGGGTTGATCACCGTGGACGAGCTTGTGGTTGTTGTCGACCCAGAAATGCTGTAGCCGTCCGTCGGGGGTTTGGAAGACCGTGCTGGCCGCGCCTGTCACGGTCGGCACCGCCGGACGCTGAGGGGTGACGGAGGTGTCCTGCTTGCAGCTGTCGGGTTGGGCGGTGATGTCGAGTTCGGTGTTCCAGCCCGTTCCCACGATCTTGCCGCTGCCGTCGGAAGCGCCCGGCGCCCAGGTCTCGGTGTCCGGGAAGTACCGATACCAGCGCAGGACCGGTTGAACCACCCCGGACCCCGGGTCGAGGCCGCTGGCTCCGCGACCGTAGAGAATGTCACCACCTGGGGAGAAAATCTGCTTGAACATCTCCCAGCCGCCGCCCACGAACTTGTAACGCTGAGTCCAGCGCTGGGAAGCCGCGTCGTACTGGAAGCGGAACAGTTGGCCGCCCGGGGTCCGAGCGTATAGAACGCCGTCGCCGGCCGCGGTGATGGAGTCGAACTTGTCCCAGCCGGAATCGATGGTGCGGTGATCCCAGGTCTTGCCGACCGGGTCGTAGCGATGCCAGTGAAGGTTGCCGTCGGTTTCGTCGGTGAAAAAGTCGCCGTTTTGGTCGATGGTGATCCGGTTGCGGTAAGCGGGGTCGTGCCAGCCCACCCAGGGCTGGTCCTGGACGGCACCCTGGCCTTCCCACCCGGTTCCCGTCCACCGCCAGCGCACGAGGTCGCCCTCGTTCCACGGGAGGCCATCGCCCGGTACGCGGTGGACGATGGCGTAAAGGATGCCGCCGGGGGCGGCCAGGGCCCTGGCGTTGGCCCAGCCATTGCCGACCGCGGCCGACGGCTGCACCCAGTTGTATGTTCCGTTCGCCGGGTCGTTGTGCTGGTACTTCCACAGGTTTCCGTCGTCGCGCACCGACCAGAGAGTGGCCGGGGAACACTGCGCCGCAAGTGGTGCGACCTCGGCGTTCGCTGCTTGCTGCGCCAGCGGCGTGAAGGAGATCACCAACGCTACGGCCGTAAGGGCGCGGGTCACTGTTCTTCGAGCTCCGGAGCTTTGCATAGCGGTCCCATTCGTGCCGTTTGCGCTGAAGGACAGCGTGGTACCGGGCGGCACCAAACGAGCCGAAGCGTGCCCATTACCGCTAGCGCCAGGCTATCCGCGCGCTGTCCTCGGCGTTACTCTCGCGATTACTGGATGATCTCCGCGTAGTGATCTGGGGGGACTGGTGTCTGATGCTGCCCGATTCACGATTCTGGGACCGGTCGAAGTGTGGTCGGTGGGAAGGCTTGTTCCGGTTCCCGCTGCCAAACAGCGGATCCTGCTCGCTGTGTTGGTTCTGCGTGCGGGAAAGGTCGTGTCGGCGGAGGAACTGATCGACCTGCTCTGGGCCGAGTGCCCGCCGGCCTCGCCCAGGGTGGGATTGCAGACCATCGTACTGCGCCTGCGCCAGCGCCTGGGTGTTCTCGGGCAACGGATCGTCACCAAGCCGCCGGGGTACCTGATCGAGGTCGGACCCGACGAGGTGGATGTCGATGAGGCGACGCGTTTGGCGGCCGAGGCGGAACATGTGGCCGAACAGGGTGACCTCGACGGCGAGGCACGGCTGCTCGCGCGGGCACTGGGCCTGTGGCGGGGCGAGGCGCTGGCCGATATCGACGTACCGTCCTTGCAGGCGACCGACGGACAGCTCATCGGCGAATGGCGGCTCCGCTTGCAGCAGCGTCATCTCAGCGCCCGCCTGAGCGTCGGGAAGCACGCCGAATCCATCGGTCCGCTATCTGTCCTGGTGGGCGGTAATCCGCTGCGGGAGGAGTTCATCTCGTTGTTGATGCTGGCCCTGCACCGGGCAGGTCGTTCCGCGGAAGCCCTTCAGCACTACGAGCGGACCAGGCGCACTCTGGCGAAGGAATTGGGTGCCGATCCTTCGCCCGAACTCCGGGATCTGCACGAACGGATCCTGGCCGGCGATCCGGCTTTGAAACTGGTGGGTGCGAAGGAACAGGACGAGGTGGCCGCCACACTGAGACCGGCGAGGCACGTGGAGGTACGGGTGCCTCGTCAGTTGCCGACCGTGCCCCGCTCGTTCGTCGGTCGCGTACGGGAACTGAGCGCGCTCGACGCGGCTTTGGCTCAGGGAAATGGTTTGGCGGCGATCAGCGGGATCGGCGGTGCCGGCAAGTCCTGGCTCGCCCTGCGATGGGCACAGCGGAATGCCGCGCGTTTCCCCGACGGACAGCTTTATGTCGATCTGCGCGGCTTCGATCCCTCCGGCCCGCCGCTGCCCGCCGAGTCGGCGCTGCACGGTCTGCTGGAGTCCTTGGGGGTGGAGCGGACTCGAATCCCGTCCGGTGCCGACGCCAGGACGGCCGCTTACCGGAGCCTGGTCGCGGATCGGCGCATGGTGATCGTGTTGGACAACGCCAGGGACTCCACTCAGGTCGCGCCCTTGTTGCCAGGTGGTGAATCCTGCGTGGTACTAGTTACCGGCAGGCACCGGATGGGGGGCCTGGTCGCCAGACACGGCGCGGCCCCTCTGGTCGTGGACACGCTGGCCGCCGACGAGGCGCGGCAGTTGCTCACCGGCTGTCTCGGCGCACGCCGGGTCTCGGCGGAGCGACAATTCGTCGCCGAACTGGAGCGGCGATGTGCGGGGTTGCCGTTCGCGCTGAGTGTCGTCGCCGCGCGAGCCGCGACCAACCCGGGGTTGCCGCTGAGGTCGCTGGTCGAGGAACTCAAGGAAAGGTCCACGCGGCTGGACGCGATCGACTCCGGTGAGTCCGCGACGAATTTGCGCGCGGTGTTCTCGTGCTCTTATGACGCCTTGAGTGCCCCGGCCGTCCGGCTGCTCGGCCTCCTGAGCCTGGCGCCGGACCCCGACATCTCATGGCGAGCGGCCCAATGCTTGGCGGGCACCTCCACTGTCCGCAAGGTGTTGCGGGAACTGGAAGACGCGTCCTTGCTCCATCAAGACCACAGGGGCTGCTACCAGATGCATGGCTTGCTTCGGCTGTACGCTGCCGAGCGTGCCACCGTGGACATCGACGCGGCTGATCGGGTCTCCGCGGTGAACCGGTTGGCCGACGTCCATCTCAGTTCCGCCTATGCCGCGGACGGTCCCTCGTCCGCGGGGCGGGCAGTGATGGCGTTGCTCGAGACCAGACCGTCGGCGGGGGCCGGACAGGCGCGGAACAACGGGGTGGCCGGGCTGGGAATCAGGTGCAGACCGGTGCCGCGGTGAGACCGGCGCTGCGGACCTGGGCTTCCGGAACGGCGCGCTAGCGCGAGGACAGTGCGGCGCGAGCGGTGGGCGGCAGGCTTTCGTTCGGCCTGGCTCATCGAGCCGGGGGACGGATCCGCTGAGGGAAAGAGTCTGCCATGCCTGGGTCGCGTCGTGCTGGCCGTCGTCGTGCGCTCGGTCGGATTTCCACTCCCCGGTTGTCGGCGTTGCTGCTGGTGATCGTGCTGTCTTTGGCGACGTTCGGGTCCGATGCCGCTCGGATCACGCCGTACCCGGTCGACGATCAGCAGACCGCAGCGAGCGCGCCGAAACAGCGTTGGGCCAGTGCGCCGCCCGGTGGCGTCGATGCCGGCGGTCCCGCGCTCAACCGAGCCGAACCCCGCTCGGAGCAGTCGAAGTTCCCGCCGGTGACCATGCCGAAAGCGGACCTGCCGAAGCAGGAAGGCAAGCGGCTTCCCGCCGCACCGGCCGAACCGCGCGGGTTCGACGCGAAGACCAGTGTGGAGGTCGTCGACCGGCGCGGGGAGCGGGAGCGCACCTATCGCAACTCCGACGGCACGCTGACCACCCAGTACTCCGGCGCACCGGTGAACTACCGGCGTCCCGGCGGGGGCTTGGCCCCGATCGACCCTACGTTCGTGCCGGCCGTCGGCGGTGGCTGGCGCAACACTGCCGACACGGTGGAAGTGACCGTGCCGTCCGCTCTCACCACGCGGCCGGCGCGGTTGCGTTATGCCGATGGTCCGGAATTCGCTCTTCACCTCAGCGATGTCGGCGCGGCGGCGGGGCAGGTGTCCGGCAGCACGGTCACGTACCCGGACGCGCGCCCGCACGCCGACGTCGTCACCGAGGCGCTGCCGGGTGGACTGTCCCAGTCACTGGTACTCGACTCGGCGCAGGCGGCGGGCACCTGGCTGCTTCCGTTGCGACTGAGGGGAATGACGGCCAAGGCGGTCGACGGTGGCGCGGTCCTGGTCGACGAGCGGGGCACGGAGCGGGCCCGGTTGTCCTTCACTGTCTCGGACGGTGCGGGTACCCAGCCCGCCGGCACCCCATTCCGGCTGGTCGAACAAGACGGTGGTCCGGCGATCAGGGTCGAACTGGACCAGAAATGGCTCAGTGACGGCGCTCGGCGGTTCCCGGTCACGGCCGCGGTGGCGGTCGGTCCGACTACCAGCAACTCGAACATGGTCGTGACCGACAACCGCCGGACAAGGGACACCAGCGTCCTGAAGGTCGGCCGCAACGGCGGGTACTCCTCGACCTACCTGGCCTTCGACCAGCTGACCAACCCGAACAACGCCGGCAACATCCTGGGACACAAGGTCTTCGGTGCGCAGCTGTGGATGGTGAACTACAACGCCGCCTCCTGCGCGCCGAAGCCGATCACGGTACATCCGGTCCTCGAAGCCTGGGGGTCGGGTTCCACCGGCACGCCCGCCTACGGCGACCAAGTGGGCGGCTCCTCGTTCGCCCACGGCTACATCGCGCCGTTGCAGACCACCTCGCGATGCCCGACCGCGGGGGAGGGGATCGACCTGGGAGTCGGCGGCCGAGACGCGGTACAACGCTGGGCCACCGGTGCGGGCAACTTCGGCCTGACCGTCCGGGCCCCGGACGACCCGGGAGCGTGGAAGGTCTTCACCGGCAAAGGCACGGCGAATCCACCGGTCCTGTACGTCACGCACACGCCCTACAACGCGGAGTACCGCGTCGATGACCCCACACCCCACCCGTATGTCACCGAGGCGACCAGCGGGGCCGTGAAGATCACCGCGGTCAACCGGGGTGCGTCGGCGTGGAACCCTGCCGACTACGCGCTCGCGTACCGCGCGTATCGCACCAGCGACAACGCCTTGGTGGACCAGCGTGAGGCCGCGTCCATCCCGGACGGTGTCTCGGTTCCGGTCGGCGGATCGATCACCTTCGACGCCAAGATCTACTCCGAGCCGTCTCCCGCGTTCCATCTGCCGGCGGACAAGTACTTCTTCGACTTCACCATGATCCGCCGCAACAACGCGGGCTCCCCGGGCACGTACTTCACCGATGAGCAGATCCCGCCCGCCAGGGTCGCGCTGGAAGTCTTCAAGGTTCCGCCGACGATCACGGAACTGTATCCCCCCAACGGGTACACCACCGAGTTGCTTCGGCCGACGCTGTGGGGCAAGGGCACCCACCTGATTCCCGGCCAGGGCGCGCTGAGTTACAAGTTCGCCATCTACGACCATCTCCCGAAGGTCGATGACCCGCCGTTGCTGAGTTCCGGTGAACAGACCGACCAAGCCTGGGTGGTTCCCGCCGGGGCGCTGTCGTGGAACCGGGCCTATTGGTGGATGGCGTGGGCGAAGGACAACCAGGGATGGAGTCCCACGCTCAAGGACGGCAACGGCAACCCGATCGCGCCGACGTTCCTGACCTCCGTGCCGCAGCCGGAGATCACCTCGCATCTGGGCGCCGCGACCAACGGTGGTCCCGCGCGGGAATTCGACCCCCTGGTCGGCAACTACGTGTCCAGCGCGGTCGACGTGACCGTCCCGGTGGCCGGGCCCCCGCTCACCGTGGCCCGTACCTACAACAGCCTGGATCCGCGCCGCGGCGGGCTTTTCGGCGCGGGCTGGTCCGCCCAGTTCGACATGCGGCTCACCCCGGACGCCGATGGCTCGGGCAACGTCGTCCTCACCTACCCCGACGGGCAGCAGGCCCGGTTCGGGCGCGATCCCGACGGCGGCTTCGCCCCGCCGCCCGGCCGGTTCGCGACCTTGGCCACGGTGCCCGCGGCCGGGGGCGGCGGCTGGCAGCTGATCGATAAGCAGTTCACCGGCTACAACTTCGACCCCAACGGCCGGCTGACCTACATCGCGGACAACGAGAAACGACAACTCGCCTTCACCTACGACGTCGCGGGGCGCCTGGCAAGCGTCACGAACAAGGCCTCCAACCGGACCCTCACCGTCACCTGGACCGGCGACCACATCGGCACCGTCACCACCGACAAGGTCGGTGGCAAGGCACTGACCTGGACCTACTCCTACGACGGCGACAGGCTGACCAAGGTTTGCGATCCCGACAACCACTGCACCGCCTACAACTACGAGGCAGGCTCGCACTACCGCAGCGCGGTGGCCGACTCGCGACCCGACGGGTATTGGCGGCTGGGTGAAGCGGCGGGCGCGTCGACCGCGGTCAGCCAGGTCGGAGTGAACCTCGGCAAGGACAACGGGACCTATAAGGACATCGCCCTCGGCGTTCCCGGACCGCTCGGCGGCGCGGCGACCGCCGCGACCTTCAACGGCACCTCTTCCAGGGTCACACTGGCCGACGGGCAAGCGACCAAGAGCCGCAACCTCGCGGTGGAACTGTGGTTCCGCACCAGTGCGGGCGGTCCGCTGTTCGGCTCGCAGCGCAGCCCGCTCGACCAAGACTCCACCGGCGCCGTGCCGAACCTCTACGTCGGAACGGACGGCAAGCTGCGCGGCGAGTTCTGGTACGGGCAGGCCGCCCCGTTGGTGGCCCCCGACTGGGCGCCCAACGGCGGCAAGGTCAACGACGGGCAGTGGCACCACGTGGTGCTGTCCGGTTCGGTGGCCAACCAGAAGCTGTACCTGGACGGGCGGCTCATCGCGTCCCAGGACGGCGAGATCGCCCCGGTCGAAGTGCCCTACACCCAGATCGGCGCCGCCGTCACCACCGGAACCTGGCCTGCCTGGGGGCCGAACCCGCGGTGGTTCTTCACCGGCGACATCGCCGAGGTGGCCTACTACACCCACCCACTGGGCGACACGGCGGTGGCGGCGCACCACGCCGCCCGGCAGCAGGCCGACCAGCTGAACAAGATCGCCATGCCGTCGGGCCGGGTCGTCTCGACGATGACCTACGACACCGTGGCAGACCGGCTGAAGACCCAGGTCGACCGCGACGGCGGGCTGTGGCAGCTGGGCACGCCCACGGTCAGTGGCACCGCCGGCGGGCCCAGCCAGGCGAGCAACCTCATCCGGTCGATCACCCTGACCGATCCGAACAACCGCTGGCACCAGTACGACTTCGACGCGGCCAAGGGCCGCGTTCTGCGCTACGTCGCCCCGGTCGCCTCGGATCCCGCCCCAGCCCCTCCCTGCACCCCGGCCCCCGGCCAGATCTGCGGCGGCCCGGTCACCGGCGGCGGTGGCGTCACCACAGGCCAGGGCGTGCGCAGCTACGACTACGACGCCTCCGGCTACCAGAACACCATCACCGACGAGATCGGCGACCAGGTCAAGCTCGTCTACGACGCGCGGGGCAACGTCACCGCCAAGACCACCTGCCGGGTCCAGCACACGCCGCCCCAGCCGGGTGATTGCCAGACCAGCCACACCGCCTACCACCTCAACACCGGCAACCCGATGGATCCGGCCAACGACAATCCGACCGAGGTCCGGGACGCGCGTTCGGCCGGTGCGACCGACACGACCTACCTGACCCGCCTCACCTACACCCCCTCCGGCGCGATAGCCACCAGCACCGCCCCAGACGGGGGCAAGACCACTTACTCCTACACGGACGGATCCGAGGCCGCCTATCCAGTCGGTGGCGGCGGGAACATGCCCGCCGGACTGCTGAAGTCGATCACCGACGAGCGGGGCAAGGGCACCTCGTACCTGTACTACCGCACCGGCGACCTCGGTCAGCTCACCGACCCGACCGGTAGCGTGGTCCAGTACGGCTACGACGAACTCGGACGCAAGCTCACCGAGACTCAGGTCGCCGCGGCCCTGCCCGGTGGGAAGGCCACGACGACCTTCACCTACGACGCCGAGTCGCGCGTGGCCACCACGACGTCCCCGCCGACGAAGAACACGGTCACCGGGAAGGTCCACACCACACGCACCACGACGGGCTACGACGCCGACGGCAATCGGACGAGGATCCAGACCGAGGATCTCAGCGACGGCGACGCCGGTCGCGACGCGACCTTCGAGTACGACGGCCACGGCCGCCTGGCGAAATCCGTCGACGGCGAAGGCAAGGCGACCCACTACGGCTACGACCGTTCGGGCAACAAGACCTCGACGGTCGACCCGAACGGTAACCAGACGGTGTACGCCTACACCGTTCGCAACCAGCTCTACGAGGTTCGGCTCCGCGGCTGGACCGGCGACCCCGGCGGCGGGGGAGCGGAAGGCACGCCGAATCCCGACCTGGTGCTGCAGGCGCTGACCTACGACTACGCCGGCCGGATCGTCCGGCGCAGCGACGCCATGGGCCGCACGCTGGCCTACACCTACTACGCCGACGACCTACCGCACACGGTCACCGCCAAGGGCGTGCTCGGCTCGGACGGCAGCACCTGGTCGCTGAACATTCCCCTGGAGGACAACACTTACGACGCCGCCGGTCACCTGACGAGGAAGGTCAACGCCGGCGGCGTCACCACCGCCTACACCGTCGACGCGGTCGGCAGGGTGGCTACCGCCACCGTCGATCCAGGCGGCCTCGCACGCCAGAGCAGCCACACCTACGATCTGGCTGGAAACGTCCTGCGCACCGTCTACACCGGAAACGCGTCCAATTATCAGGGCGCGACCACCAAACCCGAGACGGTCGACTACACCTACGACGACGCCGGACGGCTGCTCACCACGACCGTCGGCAACGACGGAGGTGGCACCAACAACCTGACCACCAGCCGGGCCTATCACTCCAATGGCCTGCCCAAATCCATCACCAGCGCCCGGGGCAACGCCGCCGGCGCGGACCCCGCCGCGTTCACCACGACTTTCGCCTACGACGAACAAGGCCGGCTTACCGCCACCATCGCGCCACCCGTGCCGACCGAGTCCGGCGGCGCCCCCGCCACGATCACTCGGCCGAGCACGACCACCGGGTACAACGCCTTCGGTGAGCCGGCCCAGCTGAAGGATGCCCTGGGCAACGTCAGCGCCACGAGCTACGACCGCAACGGCAGAGCGGTGCGCACCACTCTGCCGGCCTATACCCCGCCCGGCACCACCCAGGTCATCGCGTCAACCTCCGGCACGACCTATGACGACGCGGGCCTGATCACCGCCACCACCGACGGGCGCGGCAACACCACCTCCTACACCTACGACCAACTCGGCCGCCTGACCCAGCGACAGGACCCCAGCGCTGACGGGGCGACGCCAGGCGGGGTGTGGCGCTACACCTACACCCGCACCGGCGAGCAGCTGTCGGCCACCAATCCGCTCGGCGGTGCCATCCAGTCCACCTACGACGACCTCGGCCGGAAGATCACCCGGACTCAGCTGGACCGCAAGCCTCAGCCGGCCGCTCACACCTCGAAGTTCACCTACGACGACGCCGGGCGGGTGCTGACCGCGTCCGATCCCAGCGGTGCGACCACGACCAACGGCTACGACGCCGCCGGTGGACTGATCAAGACCATCAGCCCGGCCAACATCATCACGACCTACGGCTACGACAAGGCCGGCCGCCAGTTGATCACCACCGACGCCGGAGGCCGCGCCCACAAGACCCTCTACGACTTGGCAGGCCGCCCGACCCTGGGCATCGACGTCGCACCCAACGGCGCTGAACTGCGCTACCGGTTCACCGGCTTCGACCCCGACGGCAACGTGGTGAGCGACACCGATCCGCTGGGCCACAAGACGACCATCACCTACGACGCGCTCGGCCGTCGCACCGGCCAGGTCGAGCCGGTCGCCGACGGCCAGTCCGTCACCACATCCTTCGGCTACGACGCCGCCGGTCATCCGACCCGCCGCACGGACGGCAGGGGCAACGCCACGATCACGACCCACAACTCCCTCGGGCTGACCGAATCCGTCATCGAGCCCGCCACCGCCGCCCACCCTGGCGCCAGCGACCGGACCTGGACCACCGGCTACAGCCCCACCGGCGAACCGGTCACCCTCACCGAGCCCGGGGGCGTCACCCGGCGCCGCACCTTCGACAACCTGGGCCGGCTGGTCAAGGAGACCGGCGCGGGTTCGGAGGCGACCACCGTCGACCGCGTCCGTGGCTACGACCTCGTGGGCCGACTGACCACGGTGGACGCACCCGGAGGGCAGAACACCTTCACTTACGACGACCGCGGCAATCTGCTGACGACGGACGGCCCCTCGGGGCGCTCCTCCTTCACATACAACGCCGACTCGCAGCCGTTGACCCGGACCGACGCCGCCGGTACCGCCACCTACGGCTACGCCAACAGACGGCTGACCACCGTCGCGGACGGCATCACCGGCGGTACCACCCGGATCGGCTACACCCTCGACGGCCAACCCGCGCAACTGTCTTACGCCTCCGGTCACGTCCGCGCCTTCGACTACGACGACCTGGGACGCGTCAAGAGCGACACGGTCAAGAACAACACCGGTAAGGCGGTCGCCACCATCGGTTACGGCTACGACCTGGCCGACCGTCTCACCACCAAGACCACCACGGGCGTCGGCTCCGGCCAGAACACCTACGGCTACGACCATCTCGGCAGACTCACCTCCTGGACCGACCCCGCGGGCACCGTGACCGCCTACGGCTGGGACGCCGCCGGCAACCGGATTTCCGCGGCCGGGAAAACAGCGGTCTATGACGAGCGCAACCGCCTGCAGTCTGATGGCGACAACACCTACACCTACACGGCGCGCGGCACCCAAGCCTCGCGGACGCGCAACGGCGGGCAAGCGGTCGGCCTGACCTTCGACGCCTTCGGCCGCATGGCAACGCAGGGCGGCGCGAGCTACGCCTACGACGGCCTCGACCGTCTCGTGACCCGTGGCACACAACGCTTTTCCTACAGCGGGACCGACAACACACCCGCCGGCGATGGCTCCAGCACCTACTCCCGAGGACCGGACGGCTCACTGATCGCCCTCCAACAGGGCAACGACAAGCGACTCACCCTGTCCGACCGGCACGGCGACCTCATCGGTGGTCTCAACCCCGCCGACGGTGCAGGCGGTCCCGCCGACTCCGCCGGTTTCAGTCCCTTCGGCAAACCGACCGCGACCACCGGCGCAAAACGCGACATCGGTTTCCAGGGCGGCTGGACCGACCCGGACACCGCTCACGTCAACATGGCCGCCCGCTGGTACGACCCGGCTGCCGGTCGCTTCACCTCCCGCGACGACATTCCCGGACCCGATGGTCCGCGATCGCCTGGCCTGAACAGGTACGGCTATGCGATGGGTGATCCTCTGCATTACGTCGATCCGTCGGGACACAGCCCCACCCTTGCACCGGTCTGCCTGGCCGCAGGCCCCGGGGCGCCCGGGGCCTGCCTGGCTCAGTACGGCATCACTGTCATCGTGATGGCACTGGGAGCGGAGATTGCCTTCGGGGGAGCCGAAACCAGCTTCTATCATCCCGGCTATCACGAAATTCCCGGATATGTGTACCCATGGTGGCTGTACGAGCCGGCTCCTGGGTCGGTTCCGCCCGGCACCGGGCCTGGGCCAGGAGCGGTCCCGCCCGGTCCTGGGGGGACGCCGCCTGGTCCTGGCAACCCTGGTTGCGGTGTTAAGTGTGTTTCGACGCCACACTGCCTCCCCGGCATGCCCTGTGCCCCGCAGAAGCCCAAGTGCGATGTGATCTGCCAACTGCAGAAGGCACATGACGCGGCCGAAAAGGCCAACAAGCGTGACGCCGAGAAGCGCTGGCGCAAACCGTGGGAAAGCCTGCTGGAGGAGTTCTTCGCCAACCCTGAAGACCGTATCTCGTGCGGAGCGGCCTGCCCGGCCTCACTTCTGGGAGCTTTCGGTCAGGCCATCGCGGACGGCACCAGCGTCTGGGAATCGTTCCTGAACCTGGCGGTGGATGCCGACACCCCGGTGATCGAACAGGTCTCCGAAGTCGCGGACGCTATGTCCGACCTCGGCCCGGGCGGTACCGACGAGGACAATCGCCGACGCTGTACCTCGAACTGGCAGGACTACGGCGAGAAGGAAAACGGACGCTCCACCTACGGCGAGGCGTGCGTGGTTTCCACGAATCCCAAAACTCGTCCCAGCAAACTGGGCGTTGAACCGGCTGGCTTCGAAACGAACAAGGGCATGGCTCGCTGCCACCTGATCGGGCACAACCTGAACGGCTCGAACACCGACGAACGCAACTTTGTACCCTGCTATCAGGACCTGACCAACAACAAGTGGATGTGGCATCGAGCGGAGAAACCCATCAGCCAACAGGTCGACAAGGGCAACTCGGTGTACATGATCGTCCGCCCGATCTATCTCGACGACGGCCCGATGCCCGCAGGCATCGCCGTGGCCGCCGTGGCGGAGAACGGCTGGACATGCAGCACGTACATTCCCAACCTCACCAAACCACAGGCCAGCGCCACAAACTTCTCGTTCGCCGGCTGTTAAATCTGAGGTAACGGCGTGACCGGATCGGTCACACGTGTGGGGTTGCCTTCTAGAATCGAGCATCCTTCTTCCAGACATGAGTCTGGAAGAAGGATGTCTTGGTGTCGCGTTTGGCACTCAGCCGCTCCTGCCCGGTCGCGATCAGAAAGCGGCACGGCCCGGCCGGATCAGAGGTCGCGGAGGCTTCCGGCGATCGCGGTGCAGGTCAGCCTGTCGGTGAGGTGGGCTGTGGCACTGTGGGCGCGGGAACCGTTGTGTACCAGGACATTGTTCACTTGGGGCCCGAACTGTGGTCGCAGGTCTTTCTCCAGCGCGTCGACGTCGCCGCGGTCGGCCACGTTCGTCTACACCAAGTCATCGGGTCCGGGCCAGGCTCCGAGCCCGTAGCGCGGGGCGGGGTCCAGCCGGTTGAGGGTCAGATTTCCGATCCCGAGCGGTGGCTCTCAGCTGACGCTCTAATTAGCGGCCGCGACTGCGCAGATCGATCAGCCGGACAGCGGCATCGACAGCCTGATCTGCCGGTATCGCCAGTGCCAGGACGTGTGAGTAGCTGTTCTCGGACTTGACGAGGACTCTGTCCGAATCGGGAACGGGTATCCGGACGTTGGCCGCGTACCCGAATGCTGGCCAGGGTCGACCGTGGGCGAAACCGGAGCACAGCAGCCACGCCAGCAGCACATCCGGCTTCCCGAGTGCGAGATGAGCTTTCGCCGCCTCAACAGCTTCCGTGCTGCTGAACCCGTTCTTGATCGCTTGAGGATCCAGACCCCGAGACCGCGCGGCTGCGTTCAGCTTGTCGATGCGTTCCTTAAGCGGGGGTTGACGGGGTATCCGGCACCGATGGCGGCTTTGTCGCCGTCCTTGATGTCTTTGCCCGCCCAGCACAGGGCACGGCGGATGCGTTCTTCGCGCGAGGACGGTTCGGCGAGCCAGATCGCCGTGGACGCGCATTCCAACGCGCCCCGCGTCACCGAAGCAGGCGCGTGAAGGTGCAGGAATCCTGAGTGCAAGACCAGGGCGTACAAAGCGTGAAGGTGGTCGATGGCGGTGCCCAGTGAGGCCCTGATCGCATGCGAGACCAGGAACGGCTCACTCCCGCGGTCGTCACCAGCCATCGCGCTCCCCGCGCCGACCACGAAGCCGCCGGGAGACCCGCGCCGATCAGCCCATACCGCCGCCCGCTCGGCCATTGTCGCCAACTGGGCTTTCGCCCGCCGATCGTCCTGGTTCATCACCGCTACATCGAGAATATCGACCCACGCGCTACTGCTAGAAAGCCGCGATCGACCACCTACGACCCGACGGCAGGTCAGTCGTCCGAGAGGCCGATCGGCTCGACAGGAGCCCGTTGAGGTCCTGCTCGCGGTCGACGGCCGCTTCGAGCGCGTCGCGGGCTCGCTTGAGCACAGCAGGAAGAACGAAGGCATAACGGAGCTCAGTATCACTGTTAGCAGATGCTAACGCGCTCATGAAGAAAGCAAAACTGCTGGTAGGAGCCCCGCGATTGAAACGTGTTCAAGATCGCCGCGATCGAACCCGCTGGCTTTTAATTCGAGGGAATCTGCAATTTATCGGCGTTGACGGGTTCGCGGCTGCGGGGTCATGGGTAGACCGCCCGGTCGGGTTACATAGCTGGAGCAGACGATGTGACCCCATTTGGCGGGGGTGGGACGGCGTGCTCCAGACTTGCTCCAGCTACTGAACAGTAACTGAAGTTCGGCATGTCAATTCTCAAAGTGAGGTGAACCGAAAAAACCGCCCTGCCCCGGCTAACGTGCCAGGTGGGCGGTGTTTCGTCACTGTGGAGCTAAGGGGACTCGAACCCCTGACCCCCTCACTGCCAGTGAGGTGCGCTACCAGCTGCGCCATAGCCCCGGAGCGAAGTTGTACTCCGCATCTCGTGTGTCCATACATTACACCGCTCGCGAGGGCCGTTCGCGTGGGGGTCACTTGACCATCGGAAACCCTGATGACCTGCATCTTTGAGCCTTATTTTTAGTTGTGTATTGACTCTGGTGTGACCCCGTTACGTTTTCGGCGCACGTGACGCCGAGGTCACAGCCCGCTACGCTGCGTCTCCACTGGGCTCCGCCTCAGCTCGCCCTGCCCGAATAACGCGGTGGAGGTCCTGATGAGGGTCAGAGCAGCCCTGATAGCCCTGTTAGCGCGCCGACCACGGCAGCGGAGTCGGGTGGAACACCAACACCGCCGACACCGGCCTGATCGTCAACGGCGACGACGTCACCATGTACGGCCTTTTCGTCGAGCATTACCAGAAATGCCAGACGATCTGGAACGGCGACCGCAGCCGGACGTACTTCTCCAGAACGAAATACCGTACGACCCGCCGAACCAGGCGGCCTGGATGAACGGCTCGACGCGGGATTACGCGGCCTACAAGGTGGCGAACTCGGTGACGAACCACGAGGCGTACGGATTCGGCAGTTACTGCTACTTCAACGTGAATCCGAGTGTGATCGCGGATCGCGCGATCGAAGCGCCGAACAATTCGAACGTCCGGTTCCGCAGCACGGTGTGCGCCGTGATGGCGGTCGCGGCGCGCACCGGCCTTCACCCCTATGGGTGGCGTGCCGCGCGCTCGCACTCCGCCGGTTCGATACTCGCAGCATGCCTCTCGTCGGTCTCACCGTCGTCGAACCCCGCCTGGCCTGGCCACTCGCCGCTGTCCGCGGGGTTTTCGCCATCCTGTTCGGCCTCCTCGCGCTGATCTGGCCGGGGGCGACCGTTCTCGCCCTGGCGATCATCTACGGCATTTACGCGATCATCGACGGCATCGGCGGCCTGATGCAGGCCTTCCGGCCGGGTGACGCCACCCATCGCGCCGCCTACGGAGTCCTCGGCGCGCTCGGCATCATCGCCGGTGTCCTGGTGCTGATCTGGCCGGGGATCACGGTGCTCGTGCTGGCCCTCCTGGTCGGCTTCTGGGCGATCTTCACCGGCATCGTCGAAATCGTCGCCGCGATCCGGTTGCGCAAGCAGATCGAGGGCGAGGCCTTCCTCATCGCGGCCGGCGCGCTGTCGTTGATCGCGGGCATCGTGATCGTGTTCAACCCGCTGGCGGGGGCGTTCGGGATCGCGCTGCTGGTCGGGATCTACGCGCTGCTGTACGGCGTGATGCTGCTCGTGCTGGCTTTCCGGCTTCGCAAACTCTCGCAGGCCTGAGCACCGCCTGGCCCGCCGGACGTGGATCCCGAACCCGGTCGACCGGAGACGTAGGCTGAACCGGTGAGCCAGCCGATCCTGTTGACCGTCGACGACGATCCCGCCGTATCCCGTTCGGTCGCCCGCGACCTGCGCAGACGGTACGGAAAGGACTACCGGATCATCCGGGCCGATTCCGGAGCCGACGCGCTCGAAGCGCTGCGCGAGCTGAAGCTGCGCGGCGACGCCGTGGCCGCGATCCTCGCCGACTACCGGATGCCGCAGATGGACGGCATCGTCTTCCTCGAGAAGGCGATGGACCTGTTCCCGAACGCCCGCCGCGCGCTGCTGACCGCGTACGCCGACACCGACGCCGCGATCCAGGCGATCAACGTCGTCGACGTCGACCACTATCTGCTCAAGCCGTGGGACCCGCCGGAGGAGAAGCTCTACCCGGTCATCGACGCGCTGGTGGAGACCTGGCGCGCGGTGGGGGAGCGGCCGGTCGACGAGATCAAGCTCATCGGCCACCGGTACTCGTCGCCGTCGTTCCACCTGCGTGACTTCTTGGCACGCAACGCCGTGCCGTACCGCTGGTACTCGGTGGACGACGACGAAGGCCGCCGCATCCTGGAGGCCGCGGACGCCGCGCCGCACGAAATTCCGGTGCTGGTCACGCCGGACGGCACGGTGCTGCGTCAGCCATCGGGGCCGGAACTCGCCGACGCTGTCGGCTTGTCCACCCGGCCCGCGCAGGAGTTCTACGACCTGATCGTCATCGGCGGAGGACCGGCTGGGCTCGGGGCGGCCGTCTACGGCGCGTCGGAGGGGCTGCGCACGGTCATCGTCGAGCGCAAGGCCACCGGCGGACAGGCGGGCACCAGCTCCCGGATCGAGAACTACCTCGGCTTCCCCGACGGCGTTTCCGGCGCGCAGCTAACCGATCGCGCCCGGCGTCAGGCGCTCAAGTTCGGCGCCGAAGTGCTCACCACCCGCGACGTCGTCGGCTTGGAAGCCCGCGGTTCGGCGCGGGTCGTCATGTTCGGCGACGGGACCGAGATCGCCGCGCATTCCGTGGTGCTGGCCAGCGGCGTCACCTATCGCGCGCTGGAAGCCCCCGGCATCGCCGAACTCGCCGGCCGCGGCGTCTACTACGGCTCGGCCGCCACCGAGGCACCCGAATGCAAGGGCGAGCACGTCTACATCGTCGGCGGCGCGAACTCGGCCGGCCAGGCGGCGGTGTTCTTCTCCAAGCACGCCGCCGAGGTCACCATCCTCGTCCGCGGCGAGTCACTCGAAGCGTCGATGTCGCATTATCTGATCGAGCAGATCTCGGCGATCGGGAACGTCCACGTGCGCACCCGGACCACGGTGGTCGAGGCACACGGCGACGAACATCTCGAACAGCTGACCTTGTGCGAAAACGGCGCGACCACCGAGAAGGTGCCCACCGGGCACCTGTTCATCTTCATCGGCGCCGCGCCGCGGACCGACTGGCTCGGCAACGAAATCCTGCGTGACGACCACGGTTTCGTGCGGACTGGGCCGGATCTGCTCACCGAAGGCGGTCCGCCGCCGGGTTGGCCGCTCGACCGCGACCCGCACTATCTGGAGTCGTCCGTCCCCGGCGTGTTCGTGGCGGGCGACGTCCGCGCGGCGTCGGTGAAGCGGGTCGCTTCCGCCGTCGGCGAAGGCGCCATGGCGGTCACTCTGGTTCATCGTTACTTGGAGGAGCAGTGAGCGTTCTGCCGAGGGAGGAACTGCGCGGGCTCTTCCTCTTCGAGCATCTCAGTGAAGAGCAGCTGGACTGGATCGCCGAGCACGCCGTGCTGGAGCAGTACACCGGCGGCACCACGGTCATGCGTGAGGGTGAACCGGCCACCTGCTTCTACCTGCTGCTGTCCGGCGCGCTGCGGATGACGCGGCTCGTCGGTGGCACCGAAGTCGAGACGATCCGGTCCGACCAGCGCGGCGCGTACTGCGGTGCGACACAGTTCTTCGTGCACCAGGAGACCGAACACACTTACGGCGCTTCGGTGCACGCTGTCAGCGACCTCACCTTCCTGACCCTGCCCGCGGCCGAGTTCGCCACCGAGTTCCGCCGCTGGTTCCCGATGGCGACGCATTTGCTGGAGGGTATGTACCTCGGCTGGCGCAACAGCGACACCGTGATCGGCTCGCGGCGGCGCCTGCTCGCGCTCGGCGAGCTTTCCGCCGGGCTGACCCACGAGCTCAACAACCCGGCGGCGGCCGCCGTGCGCGCGACGTCGGCGCTGCGGGAACGCGTCGCCGGGATGCGGCACAAACTCGCGATGCTGGCGAAGAAGAACGTCGACCCCGCGTTGCTGGAGCAGTTGATCGACGTCCAGGAGCAGCTGGTCAAGCAGGTCGCCTTGGCGCCGAAGCTGACCGCGATGCAGCAGTCCGACCGCGAGGACGAGATCGGCGACTGGTTCGAAGCCCACGGGATGGACCAGGGCTGGGACCTCGCCGACATCTACGTCCGTGCCGGATTGACCGTGCCCGATCTGGACAGGCTGCTGGAATCGGTCGGGGACACCTTCCTCGACGGCGCCATCCGCTGGCTGGCGTACGCGCTCGAGACCGAGATGCTGATGGGTGAGATCGGGGACTCGACGACCCGGATCTCGGTGCTGGTCGGCAAAGCCAAGCAATATTCCCAAATGGACCGTGCGCCGCATCAGTGGATCGATGTCCACGAAGGACTCGACTCCACCCTCGTCATGCTGGCCGGGAAGATCGCGCCGGGTATCCGCGTGGTCAAGGAGTACGACCACGCGGTGCCGAGGATCCCGGCGTACGCGGGCGATCTGAACCAGGTGTGGACGAACATCATCGACAACGCGCTCGGCGCCATGGGCACCGACGGCACCCTGACGCTGCGAACGTCCCAAGTGGACGATCACGTACACGTCGAGATCGGCGACACCGGCCCCGGTATCCCGGCGGAGATCCGGCAGCGGATCTTCGAGCCGTTCTTCACCACGAAACCGGTGGGACAGGGGACCGGGCTCGGCCTGGACATCTCCTGGCGCATCGTCATCGAACGGCACCAGGGCGACCTCCGGGTCGACTCGGCGCCGGGTGACACGCGGTTCACCGTCTGCCTGCCGGTCTCGGAGCAATCCGTGATCTGACCTCAGGTTGGTCGTGAGTGGCGATTCGGGGCCTAACGGAGGGTGTTTAAGGTACCTACGGCGGTGAACCGGATAGCGGCCGGTCCTTGAAGGACCCCTTGAGGGACCCGGGGTCGCGCGTGAAGGACCCCTTCCCTCGGCTCAGCCGAGGAAACTCGACCTTCACACCTTCCCCCAGTACAGGAAGGCCCCCTTCCTTGCGTCTAGGTACAGGAAGGGGGCCTTCATGTACTTGGGTCGCGAGCAACGCCGCAGGTGACGCGTAAGTGCTTAACAGCGGGTTCGCTCTAACCCGAATCGCCACGCACGAGGTGTTCGGTGGGCTCGGGTACTGGCGCCCGTGCTCGCGTGAAAGTACAGGAAGGCCCCCTTCCTTGCGTCTAAGTACAGGAAGGGGGCCTTCCTGTACTTGGGTCGCGCGTGAAGGACTCCTTCCCTCGGCTCAGCCGAGGG
>NZ_JBFBBY010000064.1:0-43927 GCF_040682875.1 Amycolatopsis sp. NPDC051071
AAGCAATTAAGCTTTCCGCACAAAAGCGCGTGAAGGCCCCCTTCCCTCGACTGAGCCGAGGGAAGGGGGCCTTCACGCGCGAACGTCAGTAGGTGATCGCGACCGCGGGGTCGGCCAGGAGTGCGCCGACGTCGGCCAGGAACTCCGAACCCTGCTGCCCGTCGACCACGCGGTGGTCGAAGCTCAGCGAAAGCTGGAGTACCTTGCGCACCTTGATCTCGCCGTCGACGACCCACGGGGTGTCCTTGATCGCGCCGAGGCACAGGATCGCGGACTCGCCGGGGTTGATGATCGGCGTACCGGTGTCGACGCCGAAGACGCCGACGTTGGTGATGGTGATCGTGCCGCCGAGCATCGCCGCCGGGGTCGTCTTGCCCTCGCGGGCGACGTCCGTCAGCTCGGTGAGCGCGATCGCGAGTTCCTTGAGGGACAGCGAATCCGCGTCACGGACCTTGGGAACGACGAGCCCGCGCGGGGTGGCCGCGGCGATCCCGAGGTGCACGTAGTCCTTGTAGACGATCTCCTGCGCGGCCTCGTCCCACACGGCGTTGACGTCCGGAGTGCGCTTCGCAGCCAGGCAGACGGCCTTCGCCGCGAAGGTCAGCGGAGTGACCTTGACCCCGGCGAATTCACGCGACTTCTTCAGCTTCTCCCGGAATTCCATCATCGGCGTGACGTCGATGGTGAGGAACTCCGTGACGTGCGGGGCGGTGTACGCGCTCTGCACCATCGCGGCCGCGGTGGCCTTGCGGACGCCCTTGATCGGCACCCGGCGTTCCCGCGTCGCGGGGTCGTAGCCGGCGTCCGAATTGGACACAGCGGAAGCAGGCGCGGCCGAGCCGTTGGCGGCGGCGTGGACGTCGTCACGGGTGATGACGCCGCCGTCCGCCGTGCCGGTGAGCGCGTGCAGGTCGACGCCGAGGTCCTTGGCGAGTTTGCGCACCGGCGGCTTCGCCAGCGGCACGTACCCGCCCTTCGGAGTGGCAGGCGCGGGCGCCGGAGGAGCCACCGCCGCCGGAGCGACCGGAGCGACCGGGGCAACAGGGGCAACAGGAGCGGCGGCGGGTGCCGCGCCCTTCCGCGCCCGGCGCTGCGTGAGGACGGCCTTGGAGCCGTAGCCGACCAGCGGCTTCATCTCCTCCTCGGCCGGTTCCTCGGCAGCGGCGGCGGGTGCCGGGGTGGCGGCCGGTGCGGCCTTGCCGCCGGGGTCGACGTCGATGGTGAGGATCGGCGCGCCGACCTCCACCGTCTGCCCCGGTTCGACGAGCAGTTCGGTGACCACGCCCGCCCACGGGATGGGTAGTTCGACGGCGGCCTTCGCGGTCTCGATCTCGACCACGATCTGGTTCACCGTCACGGTGTCACCCGGTTTGACCTGCCAGGCGATGATGTCGGCCTCGGTCAGCCCCTCCGCCGTGTCGGCCAAGGGGAACTGTTTGTATTCGGGCATTTCGGGAACTTCCCCCTTACCAGGCGAGTGAGCGGTCGACGGTGTGCAGCACCCGGTCCAGGTCGGGGAGGTAGTGCTCCTCGAGCTTGGCAGGCGGGTACGGCGTGTCGAAACCGGTCACGCGGAGTACGGGGGCTTCGAGCGAGTAGAAGCATTCCTGCTGCACGCGAGCGGCGATTTCCGAGGTCAGCGACGATTCCGACGGCGCCTCGCTCAGTGCGATGAGCCGTCCGGTCTTGCGCACCGACTCGAACACCGGCTCCAGGTCGAGCGGGGACAGCGTCCGCAGGTCGATGACCTCGAGCGACTTGCCCTCGTCCTCGGCGGCGGTAGCCGCGTCCAGCGCGACCTTCACCGACGGGCCGTACGCGACGACGGTCGCTGTCGTGCCTTCGCGGACGACACGGGACTTGAACAGCTGGTCCGGTGTGGCCTCGACGTCCACTTCGGACTTCATCGCGCCCGAGTGGTAGAGCTTCTTCGGCTCGAAGAACAGGATCGGGTCGTCGGCTTTGATCGCCTGCTGGATGCCCCAGTAGGCGTCGACGGCGTTCGAAACCGACACGACCTTGAGGCCGGGGATGTGCGCGAACAGCGATTCCGGCGACTCCGAGTGGTGCTCGACCGCGCCGATGCCGCCGCCGAACGGCACCCGGATCACGATGGGCATCTTGATCTTGCCCTGCGTCCGGTAGTGCAGCTTCGCGACCTGGCTGGAGATCTGGTCGAAACCAGGGAAGATGAAGCCTTCGAACTGGATCTCGCATACCGGGCGGAAACCGCGGACGGCCAGGCCGACCGCGGTGCCGATAATGCCCGACTCCGCGAGGGGCGTGTCCAGCACGCGCTGCTCGCCGAAGTCCTTCTGCAGGCCGTCGGTGATGCGGAAGACGCCGCCGAGCTTGCCGACGTCCTCACCCATGATCAGGACCTTCGGGTCCTCTTCCATGGCACGCCGGAGGCCGAGGTTGATCGCCTTGCCGATGGTGAGTTTCTGGAGGTCGCTCATTTCAGTGCTCCCCCGCCGCGACGAAACCGTCCAGGTAGGACAGGAACTCTTCGCGCTGCGCGTCCAGCAGCGGCGTGGACTCCGCGTAGACGTTGGAGAAGATCCGCTCGGGCGGCGGCTCCGGCATGTTGAAGCAGTACTCGCGCAGCTCGGCCGCGAAAGCGTCCGAATCGGCCTGCACCTGGTCGAAGAACGCCTGGTCGGCGCCGCCACCGCGGGCGAGGTACGCCCGGACGCGCTCGATCGGGTCCTTCAGCTTCCACTCCTCCAGCTCGTCGGAGAGCCGGTAACGGGAGGGGTCGTCGGTGGTGGTGTGCGCGTCCATGCGGTAGGTGAACGCCTCGATCAGCACCGGGCCGTTGCCGTGGCGGCATTCCTCCAGCGCCCAGCGGGAGACCGCGAGGCAAGCGAGGACGTCGTTGCCGTCCACGCGGATACCGGGGAAGCCGTAACCGCGGGCGCGCTGGTAGAGCGGCAACCGCGACTGGCGTTCGGTGGGTTCGGAGATCGCCCACTGGTTGTTCTGGCAGAAGAACACGAGCGGCGCGTCGTAGACCGCGGCCCAGACGAAGCCTTCGTGGACGTCGCCCTGCGAAGTCGCTCCATCACCGAAGTAGCAGATGGTGGCTTCGCCGTCGTCGTCGCCGACCTTGCCTTCGAACTTCTGGCCCATGGCGTAACCGGCGGCGTTGAGCACCTGGTTGGCGATGACGATGGTGTACGGGTGGAAACCGTGGGCCTTGTAGTCCCAGCCGCTGTGATCGGTGCAGCGGAAGATGCCCAGCAAATCCTTCATGTCGATGCCGCGGGTATACGCGACGCCGTGTTCGCGGTAGCTGGGGAACGCCATGTCCTCCGGCCTCAGCGCACGGCCGGAGCCGATCTGTGCGGCCTCCTGGCCGAGCAGCGGGACCCAGATGCCGAGCTGACCCTGGCGCTGCATGGCGTTAGCCTCGCGGTCCGCGCGGCGGACCAGGACCATGTCGCGGTACAGGCCACGGAGTGCTTCGGCGTCGATGTCGTCGACATACCGGTCGAATCGCGGCGAGGAAACCCGTTCGCCTTCGGGGGTGAGCAGCTGAGTCAGCTCAGCTCCACCTTCACTCGTCGCTCGCAAACCGGCGATCACCTGTTCGGGGGAAGGTTGCGCCGCTGCCGCGGCGGGACCGTCTCCAGGTTCCGGGTGCGTCCACTGTTCGGACGGCATGCGCTGTTCTCCTTGATGTCGGCGCCTCTGGCGGCCACTTGTGGCGGCCACAGGGACTGCGCCGGCGGAACCAGCGCGTCGGATCTGAAGCGCTGGGTCACCGTCGGCGTTGACGGTTCACGCCGTCATCCTGGCATGCCGGACGCCCTTTTGGTCAGTGGAGGATGCTGATTTGTTGCTGAGAAAAGGTGTCTGAACAGGGAAAATGCTAGGACGCCCGAGTATGGGGCCGCCGAAAGTAGGGGATTCACCCGCGTGCCGACCAGCGGCTCACGAGCACCGCCGGGCGTTGTGTCCGCCTTGATCACGCACCAGCCGCGGTGCGCCGTTGTGACCCATCACACCCTCGCGGACCCGTGGCAGGATGGCGGACGTGGAGCAGAAATCCGTACGCGAAACCGTGGTTTCGAACTGGACGCACGACGTCCTTCCCAGCTTGTCCGGCCTGGTCGCGATCCCCGCGTTGTCGCCGGCCTTCGACTCCGATTGGAAGGCGAGCGGTCATCTGGCCGTCGCCGTCGAGCACGTCCGCGCCTGGATCGCCGCCCGGGAGATCCCCGGCGCGTCGCTCGAGGTCGTGGAACTCGAAGGCCGCAGCCCGCTGCTGGTCGTCGACATCCCGGCGACGTCAGAAGCGGCCGACAAGGGCACCGTGCTGATGTACGGGCACCTCGACAAGCAGCCCCCGGTCGGCGGCTGGTCCGAGGGGCTCGACCCGTGGACGCCGGTGATCCGCGACGGCCGCCTGTACGGCCGCGGCGCCGTCGACGACGGCTACTCCGGCTACGCGGCGACCACCGCGATCGAGGCCGTGCGCGCCGCCGGTGGCGAGCACTCCCGCGCGGTCGTGCTGCTCGAAACCGGTGAGGAGTCCGGCAGCCCGGACCTCCCCGCGTACGTCGAGCACCTGAAGGAACGGCTCGGCGCCGTCTCGCTGGTCGTCTGCCTCGACGCGGGCGGCACCGACTACAAGCGACTGTGGCTGACTACCAGCCTGCGCGGCATGCTGCACGTCAACGTCACCGTGAAGGTGCTCGAATCCGCGCAGCACTCCGGCATGGCCAGCGGCATCGTGGCCAGTTCGTTCCGCGTGCTGCGTGCGCTGATCGACCGGATCGAGAACGTCGAGACCGGCGAGATCAAGCTCGCCGAACTCAGCGTCGACATCCCGGAGAACCGGGTCGACGAAGCGCGTGGCGTCGCCGAGATCGTGCCCGGCGCGGCGAAGACGCTCTTCCCGGTGGTCGGCCGTCCGGTCTCCGACGACGACCTCGAACTGCTGCTCAACAACTCGTGGCGGCCGACACTGTCGGTGATCGGCGCGGAGGGCTTCCCGCTCCCGGCCGAGGCGGGCAACGTGCTGCGTGACAGGACCACGCTCACGCTGAGCTTTCGCCTGCCGCCGACGGCCGATGCGAAGGCCGCCATGGAGGCGGTCCGCCGGGTCCTCACCACCGACGTCCCTTACGACGCTTCGGTCGAGCTCAGCGACTTCCAGGCCGAGAACGGCTGGAACGCGCCGGTCACCGCGCCGTGGCTCGACGAGGTCCTGCACCACGTGAGCGGCGAGGTCTTCGGCGCGCCGCACAAGAGCTACGGCATGGGCGGATCGATCCCGTTCATGGGCCTGCTCGGCGAGAAGTACCCGGACGCGCAGTTCGTCGTCACCGGCGCCTGCGGCCCGGACTCGAACATCCACGTGCCGGACGAGTGGTTGAACATCGAGTTCGCGCAGCGGGTCACCGAAGCGGTCGCGCACATCCTGGACGCACACGCCCGGAGCTGATTTCGCTCGCTCAAGTGCGATGAACGGCCCGCTACCGGCGAATTTCGCGAGTAACGGGCCGTTCATCGCACGGCGGGAGGGTTGTGCCCGAGACCCGATCCCGCGAGTTCCGCCCCCAAGCACGCGAGTTACGCCTTCAAGCACGCGAGTTACGCCTTCAAGCACGCGGTGAGTCCGCCGGGCCTGATGGCTCACGTCAGCCGGGTCAGCTGCACCGAGACGTCCAAAGTGGACTGACCGCCGCCGGTGAAGATGCCCTCGAGCGGCGCGACGTCGGCGTAGTCCCGCCCGTAGGCCTGCTGCTGCTGTTGCTGGGTCGTGGTCAGCTCGGGGCCCTGTTCGGCGGTCAGACCATCCACTTGGGACAGTTCGCCGAATGCGGGCCGTTCAAGTTCGGTCGCCCTAGATATCGGCGAGAAAGGCTTCGAGCGCGCGGACTCGTTGCGCCACACCGCGTTCGAGTTTGCTCCATTCGGCGGAAGTGATCACGCGGGGAACCAGGTCGAGCGGGACGGGCGTTCCTGGCCGGAGAGCGAGAACGTGATGCCCTGATCCACCATCGCCCGGTCGATCGCCGCCGAGCGGGACGACGAATCCGTCGAGGTCAGCGCGGAGATCGATTCGTACAGCGCCTGGTACGGCTGGCGGACCGTGCCGTCCGCGGTGAACACCTCGTCATACGCGCCCGCGTGCGGCCGGACCGGCGAGAGATAGCCGGCGAACCGCGCTCCAGGTTTTGACGCCCGCCTCGCCGAAGTCGTCGCACGAGGGCGGCGGCCCGCCAGGGGAGGCGCGGCGCCGAGTTGTTGTTCATGGTCGACTAATAGCCAGTGACGCCCGAAACGGCGCTGTAACGTCGTAGTGCTGTGATTGCCGCCGGATGAGTGGCAATATGCGTGCTCTCGACACATGGGAACTACAAGGAGTGACGACGTGGCTCGATTGAAAGCGCTCGCCCTGATCCCGGCGCTCGCCCTGGCCGCGGGTGCGCTGTCCGCGTGCGGGGAGGAAGGCGGAACCGCGGCAGGCGGCGTCCAGCTCGTCGCGTCCGGCAAGATCACCACCTGCACGCACCTGCCGTACCAGCCGTTTCAGGTCAAACAGGGCGACAAGATCGTCGGCTTCGACGTCGACCTTGTCGACCTGGTGGGGAAGAAGCTGAGCGTCGAACAGAGCATCGTCGACATCGCCTTCGAGAACATCGAGTCCGGCGAAGCGATGAACAGCGGGCAATGCGATGTGGCCGCCGCCGGCATGACGATCACCGACAAGCGCAAGACGAAGTTCGACTTCTCCGACCCGTACTTCGAGGCGACCCAGGCGCTGCTGGTCAAGGTCGGTTCGCCGATCAAGGATCTGACAAGCGTCGCGGGCAAGAAGATCGGTGTCCAGTCGGCCACCACCGGTGCCGACTACGCCAAGGACAATGCCAAGGGCGCGGAGATCGTCACCTTCGACGACCTCGCGCTGCTGGAGCAGGCCGTGAAGAACGGAACGGTCGACGCGGGCGTCAACGACAACGGCGTGCTCTACGACTTCGCGAAGACGAACACGGACACCACGGTCGTCACCGAGTTCAAGACGGACGAGTTCTACGGCATCGGCGTGAAGAAGGGCAGCACCGCCCTGCTCGGCCAGATCAACGAGGTGCTGAAGGCGTCCGTGGCGGACGGCTCGTACGCGCGGATCTACCAGAAGTGGTTCGGCAAGGCGCCGACCTGGCAGCCGGGCAGCCCGACCGCCGGTTGATAACCACTCCACTGTGGCCGGTGCCCTGTGCACCGGCCACAGGTTTGTCGCCACCTGTTTGAGGAGAGAAATGGCTTTGAGCCGCCGCCAGCGACGTTCGGCGTTCCGGACCGGGCAATACGTCCTGCTGCTGGTGATCGTCATCGTGCTCGCGCTGCTGGCCGACTGGAGCAAAATCGGCAAGGCGTTCTTCGATCTCGACGTCGCCGCCAAGCAGTTCCCCGACGTGATCACGGTCGCGCTGAAGAACACCGTCGTCTTCACCGCCCTCGGTTTCGTGCTCGGTCTGGGGCTGGGTCTCCTGCTCGCCCTGATGAGGCTTTCTTCGGTCGCCCCCTACCGCTGGTTCGCGCGTGGGTACATCGAGTTCTTCCGCGGCCTGCCCGCGTTGCTGATCTTCCTCGCCGTCGGCATCGGTGTCCCGACGGCGTTCAACACGCAGGTACCGCGCAACGTCGCGATCATGCTGGCGCTGGGCATCGTGTCGTCGGCGTACATGGCGGAGACCATCCGCGCCGGTATCCAGGCGGTGCCGCGCGGGCAGGTCGAGGCCGCGCGTTCGCTCGGCATGTCACCCGCGCGCACGATGATCACCGTCGTCATCCCGCAGGCGTTCCGGATCATCCTGCCGCCGCTGGCCAACGAGCTGATCATGCTGACGAAGGACTCTTCGCTCGCGTTCCTGCTCGGCACCACGCCGGCGCAGCAGGAGCTGGCTCAGTTCAGCCGTCAGGCGCTGCTGGAGGCCAAGGGCCTGACCCCGATCGTCGTCGCGGGTCTCTGCTATCTGGTCATCACCATTCCGCTGTCGATCCTGCAGCAGCGGCTAGAGAAGAAATACGGAGCCGGAGTGCCCGGCGGAGGAACGGTATGAGCACCCAGACTGAAGCCGGCCCGATTGTCCAAGTTTCGGGACTGCACAAGGCTTTCGGCGAACTCGAGGTACTCAAGGGCATCGACCTGCGGGTCGAGCGGGGCCAGGTCGTCTGCATCATCGGCCCGTCCGGTTCGGGCAAGTCGACGTTGTTGCGCTGCGTCAACCTCCTCGAAGAACCGCAGCAGGGCAAGATCGTGGTCAACGGCAGTGAGATCACCGACCCGGACGTCGACATCGACGGCGCCCGTACGAAAATCGGCATGGTCTTCCAGTCGTTCAACCTCTTCTCGCATCTGACCGTGCTCGAAAACCTGACCGTCGCGCAGCGGAAGGTGCTCAAGCGCGGCAAGGAGGAATCGGAACGCATCGCGCGGGAGAACCTCGCGAAGGTCGGCCTGGCGGAGAAGGAGACTTCGCTGCCGACGCAGCTGTCCGGCGGCCAGCAGCAGCGTGTCGCGATCGCCAGGGCGCTGTCGATGGACCCGGACGTCATGCTGTTCGACGAGCCGACGTCGGCACTCGACCCCGAACTGGTCGGCGATGTCCTCGCGGTCATGCGGCAGCTGGCGCACGAGGGCATGACGATGCTCGTCGTCACGCACGAGATGCAGTTCGCCCGTGAGGTGGCCGACATCGTGCTGTTCATGGACGGCGGCGTCGTCGTCGAACAGGGCGCGCCGGACCAGGTCATCGGCGACCCGCAGGAGGAACGGACCAAGGCGTTCCTGTCGCGGGTACTGAACCCGAACCACCAGGATTAGCGGCCCCTGAGCTGCGACTCCAGCTGGACCACCTTGGCGGCGACTTCGTGCGGCCCGGCGCCCATGAGGCTCACCCAGCCCTTGGCGTCGGCGCCGAACACGACCCGGCCCTGCTCGGTGTCCATCCAGCCCGGTGGCTTTTCGACGCGTTTCCGGTTGCCGCCGCCGTCACGGATGGCGACGTACAGCCTGCCGAAGAAGGTGTGCGGCGACCGGATCCACTGGAGGACTTTCTTGGCGTCGCGGATGCTCGGGCTACTGCCGGTCAGCAGTTCGCCTTGCATGAGGACGTGCAGGTCGGCCTCCGAGCAGTTCAGTGACGGAGTGCGGGCACCGGGTGCCTCGGGAAGCAGTCCGGTGAAGTCCTGCGCGAGCGTGTCCGGCCGGGTCGGCGTCAGGTAGACGACCTTGTCGACCAGGACGACCGTGAGCGCCTCCCGGCCGCTGCCCGCGGCGCGAACGGTCCGCTCACGACCCTCGGACTTCACCCACGAGTAGTACTCGACCGCGGGCCGCTGCAGGAACCGCAGGGTGTCGAGGAACTCGTCGGCGATCCTGCCCTGCCTGAGCAGTCCCTGTCTGTCCAATTCGGACTGAGCGGTGGCCTTGAGCTCGCGCCGTTCCTCGGGCAGGTACCACTGCGCGCCGCGGACGAGCGTCGGGTGAATGTCGCCGAGATTGTGTTGGTCCAGAAGGGTTTCATACGTCTGGAGCGTCAGTTCGACAGGTTTTTGGAGCACGTTACGCGCCGATCACCGGCGGAACCGGCTTGTCCCCGTCGTAGCCGCCGAAGAGGGAGTCGCCGTCCTCTTCCTGCAGCGTGATCTTGCGCTGGTGCTCCTCGTCCTCGCCGCCCTTGCCACCTTTACCCGCGCCGGCGCCACCCATGCCGCCACCCATCCCGGACGCGCCGGGCTTCCCCGCGCCACCCGCCATCGGCCCGCCCGCCGGGTTGCCGCGCATCGGGCCTTCGCCGGGCATCCCGGCCCCGACACCGCGACCGGGCCCCATGCTCCCGGGCGTCGATCCACCCGGCCCGAACCCGCCGCCGGGCCCAAACCCGCCGCTGAACCCACCACTGCCCGGCCCGAACCCGCTTCCGCCGCCGGGCCCTGGGTTGTTGCCGCCGGGCCCGAAGTTCGGCGGCCGGTGCTCGCCTGGACGCATCTGCGGCCCGCGGTCTGTCCTGGACAGGTCGGTCTGGTCGTTCGGCCGCGGAGAGGGCATCGGCGCCGGCCGCGGAGGTCGCGGCATCTGGGGCATTCTCGGCGGCTGCGAGATCTGCGGCGGCCTCGGCGCCTGATACCCCTCGGCCCCCGGAGGCGCGCTGTACGAACTCGGCCCGCCGGTGTACCCGCCGGGGCCACCGTGCCTTCCCGAGTCACCACCCGAGTGCCCGCCGCTGAAACCGCTCACCTTGGTCTGCCCCGGATCCACGGGATCCGGCGTGATTGGCCCCGCCGACACATTCGGATCATGCGCGGCCGGGTAAACCGGCGCGAGCGTCTGCTGCCGAGGCTGCGTGCTCTGGTAATACGGCTCGTAAACCTCGACGTTGTGCTTGGTGTCCGCGTCGAACTTCGCGGCGGCGATCTCGTCGTCACTGGCACCGATGGACAGCACGTCCTCCGGCCCGCTGTCCCCCGCGCGCTCCTTCTCCACCGGACGGACGTTGCCGCGCGTGTAGTGGAAGGACCCGTTCTGGTCGAACATCGACTGACGGGCGCGATTCATGTTCTCGCCCGCGATCTTGGAGGTCGCGATGAGCGGGGCGAGGCCGGCCGCTCCGCTTTCGGCGGCCTTGCCCTTCCAGAAGGACGTCAGTGCGGTCTGGCTGTTGCCCATGGCCGTGCTGATTTCCTCGTGAATCACCATCAGCTTGTGGGACGAAACCTGTGCCCTGTCGAGGGTCTCTGTCGTCGCGGGGTTGGCGTTGAGTTTGGTGAAGATCTCCCAACCGCTATAGGTCATCGCCTATGCCCCCTTGAGATTCTTGATCGCCGCGGAGGCGACCTTCACTGCCAATCCGCACGGATCCGAATAGGACGGGTGCTCGCTGGAAAGTCGCGGGATGACGTTGTAGACGAGATCGTTCCGAACACCGACGGCGAGCGTGCAGTTTCCCTTGCCCTCACCTCCGTTGGCGTAGATGACGGCCGGATAGCCGGCGATCTGATACACCGGTTTGAAGGTTGTGAGGCTTCCGGCGGCCTTTTGTGCGTACAGAGCACTCAGGCCGTCCTTGTTTCCCGTAACGAGGCCGGCATTGAGGGTGTTCGGGCTCACTTCGAAGACCCAGGTGCAACCCTTGCCCGCTGTCATGTCTTCGGACCGGGACCGCTTGACCTTTCCCGCGATCGTCTCCAATTCGGCGGTGGGAATCGCGCTGCACGGGTCTGACTCCACCGCCGCGGTGTTCGTGATCGGATCCACTACGGCAGGGGCCCCGGCGGACGGAAGTCCGGTCGACGGAGGCGCACTGGTCGGAGTGGGATTACCGGTCTTCTCGCCGCTGCACCCGCCGAGCAGTGCGACCGAGGCCAGAGTCGCGATGGTCATGAACGTGGCCGTAACTCGCATCAGGCGGTCTTTCCAATCTGGCGGAGGGCGTCGAGGGCAGCCTGGTCCTGCTCTTGATAGGCGGTGCGGATCTTCTTCAAAGTCTCAAGGTAGGCCAAGGTGTAATCGCGTGCGCTCTGCAGGAAGGCTTGGTACGCCGCTCCTGATTTGTTCGCCGCGGCCGCGTAGCCTTCACTGCCTACCTCTTGGCCAGGGGGCTGAATCAGCGTCAGCCAGGCGGCGTGGTCCTGCGCTCGGCTGAAGTCGTTCTCGAGGCTGTCCTCAAGTGACTTGATGACCCCGTCCATGGCTTCAGGGTCGAACTCCCAGCCACTGTTCCCCGACGCGGCCGCGAAGTCGGCCTTCGCCTGCCCCGCGCCCAATTCGCCATAGTTCGGCGGCGGCCCCGGCGGTGGCGGTGCCGCGGCGGCGCCCGGGATGAGTCCCGAGCCCGGCGGCGGTGCCTGCGGTGCCGTCGTGTTCAGCTGGTTGTAGATCCCCTGGGGGCCGCTTCCCGGTCCAGTCATGTCGTGCCTCCCCGCACGGGCCGCGATGGGGCCGCGACCTACCCGTAGTTCACCTCTGACTCCAACCGGTGACGATAGCAGCAGGTAAACCGCCGATCAGCCCCTTCGTGAAAGATCACCATCAAAAGATGGCAATTGGGTGCGGTATGTCCTGAACAGCCCCTTCGCGTGCTCCGGAACCCCGGCGGCCGTTCTGCCGTCGTAATCCGGTGACAGGTTCCGGTCTACTTCCCTGGGCCACTTGCGGATCCTGCGCGTGATCGGCTTCGCTGGTGGCCGGGGAACGACGGGGGAGGGAAGCGAACGATGCCGGGCTTTCGGCGCAACAATGGGCCGCGCGAACCGGGGGAGGGCGAGGTGAATCGGGCTGTTCCGAGTGATTCGGCCCTTCCGCCGCTCGACCCGTTCGACCCGAACCCCGACAAGCGGTACGAGGTTCCGGCGTCCGAGCTGATGAAGCCGGGTACGACGGGGCTGCTCCGGTGGCGTCGTCAGGCGACCAACGCGCCGATCGTGCAGGTCGAGGACGCGTACATCACCGGGACGCTCGATCTGCGTGCGGCCGACATCAAGTACCTGTTCCGGTTCGAGCGCTGCCGCTTCGAGCATCCGCCGGACGTCCGCGAGGCGCATCTGCTCGGGCTCGTGTTCCGCAAATGCTGGCTGCCCGGCCTCAAGGCGCGCAACCTCCGCACCCGCAACGACGTCCGCCTGATCCGCAGTGTGGTGCACGTCGACGGCGACCACGAGATCGAGGAGACCACGGTCCAGCGCGGCGACGATCGCGAGCGCGGGATGCCGAACGCGGCGGTCAACCTCACCGACGCGGTCATCGAGGGTTCGGTCGTGCTGACCCGTACGGTGATCTCCCATCCACGCGGCAAGGCGATCCAGGCCGACCGCGTCAACATCGTCGGCGCGTTGCTGGCATATCGCCTGGTGGCCAACGGGGAAGTCCGCATCCCGGGTATGCGGGCCGGCGGTAACGTCAATTTCTCCGGCGCGACGCTGAACAACCGGGACGGCTTCGCCCTCAACGGGAACGGGATCCACATCGGCGGCAGCCTGCTTTGCGAGGTCGACAACTACGGGCCCGCCTCACAGCGTAAACGCTTCTCCGCCAACGGGATCATGTTCCTGCCGAGCGCCACTGTGGACAGTGACATCATTTTGCGCGAGGCCAAGCTCACGGTGAACCAGTCCGGGCCGATCGTCGTCGACGCGTGGAAGTCGAACGATCCGTATATCGATCCGCGGCCGGCGCTGGTCGCCGACCGGTTGTCCGTCAACGGAAACCTCGAACTCAGTGACGGTATGCAGGCGACCGGGACACTGCGGATGGTCAACGCGCGGATCGGCGGTTCGCTGCGGCTGGCGGGCGCCGAGGTCAAGGTCGTGCGCGGGCAGAGCACGCCGTACTACGACCGGGCGATCCATCTCGACGGGACCACGATCGGCGGCGACATCGAGGCGACGAGCCTGCGTGTGCCGTCTGGGCAGCTTCGGATGGCCGACATCACCGTCGGCGGCAACGTGCTGGCCTGGAACTCGCTGTTCCTGCATCCGCGCCGGGACGTTTTCTCCGCACGCCGCGCGAAGATCGCCGGAAACTTCCAGCTCACCGACGCCACCGTCCAGGGAACGCTGCGGCTGCAGGGTGCCGAGGTCGGCGGCAGCGTGAACTTGTTCGGTACCAGCCTGACCGAACCGGGTGCGCGTACGAACACCAGCTACTCGCTGGACGTCCGTACCGCGCGGATCGGCCGGGACCTCGTGCTCACCGAGGACAAGGAACGCCCGTTCGTCGCGCAGGGCGGGGTCAACCTCGACGGCGCGCAGGTCGCGCGGCGGGTCGATTTCCGCGGTGCGCGGCTCGGTTCGCTGCCGCAGCACGGGATCGCGCTCGACGGGAGCGACGTCTCGGCCGACGAATTCCTGCTCACTCCGGCCACCCCGCCGGACGGCCGGATCGTGCTGCGGCGCGCGCATTGCGGGACGCTGGGCGACAACGAGGCGTTCTGGGCGTCGACGGCGGGGATCGAGCTGGAGGATTTCCGCTACGACGCGCTGCAGGAGGACATCGCCCTCGACGACGACCGGGCGATCGACCATCGGATCGTGTTGCTGCGCAAGGCGATGGACGGCTACCGGCCGGGGCCGTATGACCAGCTGGCCGCGACGCTGCGCGCGTCCGGTAATGAAGAGCATGCCTCCACCGTGCTGCTGAAGAAGCAGCAGTTCCGGTACGAGGCGCTCGCGAAGGGCTTCAAGTTCTTCGGTCCCGGCGTGCACGTCTGGAGCTGGCTGCAGCGGTCGATGGTCGGCTACGGCTTCCGGCCGGTGCGCGCGCTCGGGTGGCTGCTGACGCTGCTCGTGCTCGGAAGCCTGTGGTTCGGGCTCGGGATCGACGATTGCATCACCAATCCCAAACTCACCGTGAGCGGCCCGCGTTGCCTGGTCAACCAGGACGACACCGGGCTGCAGTGGAACCCGGTGCTGTACACGGTCGACCTGCTGGTCCCGATCGTCGACTTCGGCAACAAGTCGCGCTGGTACATGCACGGGACGGACAACTGGGTCGCGGCCGGGTTCACCGCGTCGGGCTGGGTGCTGGCGACGACGGTCGCGGCGGGTATCAGTCGCATGCTCCGTCGGGACAACTAGAGGTATTTCACATACCCTCAGTACGGAGGTATGTGATGACCGAACCCAGCGCCACCGGCAAGATCGCGATCGCCGCCCCGCGCGAGAAGGTGTACGCCCTGGTCAGCGACCCAGGCGTGCTCGCCGGGATGGCCGAGGAGTACGAGGGACACCGCTGGCTCGGCGAGGCGGCAGGCGCCGCTGTCGGCGCGAAGTTCCGTGGCCGCAACCGTCGAGGGGTCCGCCGCTGGAGCACCCTCTCGACGATCACCGACGCCGACGAAGGCAAACGGTTCGCGTTCGAGGTGACCACCTTCGCCGGACTCCCCGTCGCGCGATGGCAGTACGACATCGAGGAGTCGGGTGATGGCTGTGTCGCCGTGGAAAGCACGTGGGACCGGCGACCGGGCTGGCTTCGCGGCCCGACGTCGCTGTTCACCGGGGTCTGGAAGCGGGACGACGCCAACCGGGCGAACATCGCCGCGACGCTGGCCAGGCTGAAGACCGCCGCCGAGTCCTGACTGCTAGCACGGCCTGGCCCGGATCGCGAAAAGAGCAAGGGACCTTTGCTATCGCCTGGGCCGCATTTGGTGACGCCGCAGCCTCGCGACGCCCACATGTAGTGCCTCAACCGCGAAAACTCAAGGTGTGAACGGTCCGTTCATGACTTGCTCCGGGCTCTCCGGGCTCACCGGGCCGCTGAGGCGTGACTGTGTGGATCTTGGCTCGTCCAACGCGCCGAAATCCACACAGTCAGGGGTGGGATCCGGCACGCCTGAGCGAACCCGCCACACGGCAACGAACTCGCCACACAGCAACGAGCGCCACGCGCCACCCCCCACCGGCTACTCCACGAACCGTGACCAGAAGTCGACCTGTCGCGGCCCGCCGTCCGGCGGCGGGCCCAGCGGCTGGTCGCCGAAGTCGTGCCGCAGGTATCCCCGCAGGTCATAGCCGTAATAGACGATGTCGGTCTGATACACCGAAAGCACCGGATATCCCGTGCTCCCGGCTATCCCCGGCAGATAGCGGTGCCCGCAGACGGGCACGAGCTGCGGGACACGCGCCAAATGCGAGCGCGCTCGCGAAAGGGCGTCGGCCAGGTCGATCGGCCGCATACCCCACTCCGGTAGCCAGAAGCCGTTGTGCTCGATGTCGTAGAGCACTCCGTCGACCGGCCAGTCCAGCCGTTTTCGCAGCTGTTCGGGGTTGCCGCAGCGCCAGTCCGGCCAGCGGTCGCCGATCGGCACCCCGGCGGCGAGAAAGGTCCGGTGGTCGGCGGCGAACCGGAAGCCGAAGCGTGCTTCGATTTCGTCGAGCTCGGCCTCGCTCAACCCGGGACGCACGGGTTCGGCCAAGCTCGCCTGGAGGTCGTGTGCCTCCTTTGGGGTGAAGGCGGGCTCAACTGTGGACATGTGTTCGAGCCTAAGTCGCGCGACGCGGAGGCGCCTTCTCTTTTAACGCGGCTCCGCTGAGCGGCTCTCATCACCCACATGAGGCTCCTCCCCCGGGGTGAGCTCGCCCTCTCAACGCCTGGACCTCGGAACAGACCGGCTCCGGGTGTAGTTCACTCATGTCGTGACTTCTCCACGAACGCAGTCCCGCGTGCGGGCGCCCGAGCTCGCCGGTGACGTGTGGCTCAACACCGGCGGTGAGCGGCTCACGCTCGCCGGGTTGCGCGGCCGTGTCGTGCTGCTGGACTTCTGGACCAGCGGCTGCGTCAACTGCCTGCACGTGCTGGACGAGCTGCGCCCACTGGAGGCCGAGTTCGCCGACGTCCTGGTGACCGTCGGCGTGCATTCGCCCAAGTTCCTGCACGAGGGTGAGGCGGCCGCGATCGAGGCGGCGGTGCGGCGCTATGAGGTGCATCACCCGGTGCTCAACGATCCGCGGATGACCACCTGGTCGCAGTACGCGGTCAAGGCATGGCCGACGCTGGTCGTCGTCGATCCCGAGGGTTACGTCGTCCACGTCGCCGCCGGTGAGGGACACGCCGAGGCCCTGCGCCGGGTGATCGCCGACCTCGTCGCGACGCATGAGGCCAAGGGCACGCTCCGCCGCGGCGGCAGCCCGTACGTCCCGGTGGAGGAGCAGTGCACCGAGCTGCGCTTCCCGAGCAAGGCCGTCACCACCGCGGAAGGCCGCATCCTGGTCGCCGACACCGGCAACCACTCCATCGTCGAGTTCGCTTCCGACGGCGAGACGATCATCCGCCGGTTCGGCAGCGGCGCCCGCGGTGCGCAGGACGGGCCCTTCGACCTGGCGAGTTTCACCGAGCCTGCCGGGATCACTCTTCTGCCGTACGAGGTCGCGGAACGCGTCGGTTACCACGCCGTCGTCGCCGACACGGCCGGTCACCGGCTGCGTGGCATCGACCTGATCACCGGCGACGTCTCCACGGTCGCCGGTACCGGCAGCCAGTGGCGCGACGGCGTCGACACCGGCAAGGCCCTCGACATCGACCTCACCAGCCCCTGGGACGTCGCCTGGTGGGGCCCGGCCGGCGGGGTCGTGGTCGCCATGGCAGGCAACCACACACTGAGCGTGTTTGAGCCGGTCTCGGGCACTATCCGTCGCTTCGCCGGTACGACCGTCGAAGGGCTGAAGGACGGCGACGTCCACGAAGCGTTCTTCGCGCAGACGTCCGGTCTCACGCCCAACGGCCAGAGGCTCTGGCTCGCCGACGCCGAAACGTCCGCGCTGCGCTGGATCCAGCCCGAGGGCGAGTCGTTCACCGTGCACACCGCGGTCGGCGTCGACTTGTTCTCCTTCGGCCACGTCGACGGCTTGGCGGAGGAGGCGCTCCTGCAGCATCCGCTCGGCCTCGCCGTCCTGCCCGGCGACACCATCGGGATCGCCGACACCTACAACGGCGCGATCCGCCGCTACGACCCGCTCACCCGCCGCGTGACCACGCTCGCGACCGGTCTCGCCGAACCGTCCGGACTGCTGGTGCACGACGGCGAACTGCTGGTCGTCGAGTCCGCCGGGAGCCGGATCGGCCCGGTGCTGCTCGGCGAGAAGTCCGTCGACGGCGACGCCCACGCGGTCCGACGGCCGCCGACCGTGCTGGCGCCGGGTGAGCTGGAGTTTTCCGTCGTCTTCATGCCGCCGCCCGGCGAGAAGCTTGACGACCGCTTCGGCCCGTCGACGCGGCTGGAGATCAGCGCGTCGCCGCCGGAGCTGCTCGCCGACGGCGCGGGCGTGGGGACCGACCTGTTCCGCAAGCTCCGTTTCGCCGAGGGCGTCACCGAAGGCGTGTTGCAGGTCGTGGTGCAGGCGGCGAGCTGCGATGACGGCGCCGAGCATCCGGCGTGCCGGATCACCCGGCAGGACTGGGGTGTGCCGGTGCGTTTCGAAAACGGTGGAGAAAGCACACTGAGCCTGGTCATGGCCGGGGATCCGGGTAAGTAGAGTCGTCTTCGTGTCAGATGGCCCGAAACTCGAGATTCAGATGCTCCACGACAGGGTGCTCGTGCGGCTTTCCCCGGAGGAGGGCGAGCGGCGCAGCACCGGCGGCATCGTCATCCCCGCCACTGCGCAAGTGGCGCGGCGGCTCGCCTGGGGTGATGTACTGGGCGTGGGCAACAGTGTGCGGAACGTCAAGGCAGGCGACCGCGTGCTGTTCAACCCGGATGACCAGCACGAGGTCGAGATCCAGGGCGAAGGGCACCTGGTGATGCGGGAGCGCGACATCCACGCCGTGGCGACCGAGCGGTCCGAACACGGCACGGGGTTGTACCTGTAGCTCAAGCCGCGGGAGGGGTGGTGAGGGTCGGTGCGCGACGATCATGACGAACCGGGCGGCGACCTGTTCACCGACGAGCTCCTCCCGGCCCCCTTGAACGACGAGGACCTGGTAGACGAGCTCTTCGAGGGCGATCGGGTGGTGCATCCGCCGCCGACACCCGCGTCGAAGTTCCGCAAGGGCGTCGGCAAGGCCTTCATGGTCGCCGGGGTGCTCATGGGCCTCTTCGTGCTCGCGTACGCGATCGACTTGATCGCCAGCGCGGGCGACGTCCCTCGCGGCGTCACGGTCGCCGGGATCGACGTCGGCGGCCTCACACACAAGGAAGCCGAGTCGAAACTCCGTCGTGAGCTGGAGCCCCGGCTGATCTCACCGGTGCGGGTCCGCGCCGGCGACGTCGGCACGGTGCTGTACCCCACGTCGTCGGGTCTCGGCCTGGACTGGCCGCAGACGCTGGGCCGCGCCGGTCATCAGCCGCTGAGCCCGTACACGCGGGTGATGTCGTTCTTCAGCAGCCGCGAGGTCGGCGTCGTCACCTGGACCGACGCGCCGAAGCTCGAAAAGGCCGTCGCCGACCTCGCCGCCGCGAAGCTGAACCGTCCGCCGGTCGAAGGGAACATCACTTTCCAGGCCATCGCGAACACCGACGGCGGGGTCCTCCCGGCCGCGGTCGAGCCGAGGGCGGGCCAGACGGTCACCGACGTCAAGGCGTCCGTCACCGCGGTCACCGAGAGCTGGTTGAGTGACGACGGCGTCGAGTTGAAGGTGAACGTCGCGCCGGTCAAGGCGAATTCGGCGGGGGTGCACGCGGCGCTGGACAAGATCGTCGCCCCGGCGGTGGCGAAACCGCTCGTCATCCGCGGCGAGGGCAAGGACGCGGTGCTGAAACCGGACGCGATCGCGGGTTCGTTCCAGTTCGCCGCACGCGACGACGGCAACCTCGAAGTCCGCATCGACCAGGGCAAACTGCGGGCGGCCGCGCAGCCGCAGCTGAAGGGGACCGAGACCGACGGTGCGGACGCGCAGATCGTCTTCGTCGGGGACAGGCCAGCCGTGCAGCCGTCGAAAGACGCGCGGAAGGTCAACTGGGACCTGACGTTCACCCCGCTGACCTCGGTGCTCGCGAAGAGCGACGAGCGCGAGCTGAAGGCCATCTACGACGCCAGCAGTCCGGCCGTCAGCACCGACGCGGCGACCGTACTCGGTATCAACGAGGTCATTGGCGAGTTCACCACGTCGGGCCTGAGCGGGCCGGCGATGACGAACGTCCAGGCGCTGGCCACCCGCGTCTCCGGCGCCATCGTGAAACCGAACGAGACGTTCAGCCTCGGCGCCCGATCCGGCGCGAGGACGGCGGACGCGGGTTACGTCCCCGCCCCGGTGCACGAGGACGGCACCGGTCCCGTCGTGGTCGGCGGCGGTGTCTCCCAGCTGGCGACGACGCTTTACAACGCCGCGTACCTGGCGGGTCTCGCCGACGGCGGCCATCTGGAACACGACCACTACCTCGACCGCTATCCCGTCGCGCGCGATGCGAAGGCGATCAACGACGACGGGTCGCCGGTCGAGCTGCAGATCGTCAACGACGCGCCGACCGGTATCGCGATCCAGGTGATCCCCGCCAACGGTTCGGTGACCGTGCGGATCTGGGGCACGAAACGCTTCGCGGTCCAGAGCGCGGGCGGCGAGCGACACTCCTACGTCGCCCAGCCGGTGCGGGTCGGCTCGGGCCCCGGCTGCGTGCCGGATCCCGGGGCCGCCGGGTTCAGCTCTTCCGATACCCGCGTGCTCACCGACGTCGTCTCCGGCATGGAAGTCCGCCGGGAGACCCGCAACGCGACGTACTCACCCCGCACGACGGTCATCTGCGCCTGACGGCTTAGCGCAGCACCATGCAGCCGCGGGCCTCGAAGTCCGACAGCCAAGCGGGCTCCCGGAAACGCTTGTTCCAGCGCAGATCCAGTTTGTCCAATTTGGACAAACGCGGGAGTGAATCCGGCAGCGAGGTGAGCAGGTTTTCGCGGAGGTCCAGCTGCCGCAGCTCACTCAGCTCCCCGATGGACGACGGCAACGACGTCAGCCGGTTGCCACGCAAATGCAGCTCACGCAACGAGGAGAGCGTCCCCAGCGACTCCGGCAGACCCGTCAGTCCGTTGTTGTACAAGCGAAGTTCGCGCAAAGACGTCAGCCCGGAAAGGTTTTCCGGCAGCGTCGAGATGCGGTTGTCCGTGCACCCCAGGTATTTCAGCCGTCCGAGTGAGCACAACGCGACGGGGAATTCGGTCAGCCGGTTGTCACTCAGGTAGAGGTATTCCGTCAGCCCGGGAAGCTCGCCGAGTTCGTCCGGCAGGGCGGAAAGCTCGTTGTGCCCCAGGTCGAGGGTGTGCAGATGCCGCAACGAACCGATCGCGGGCGAAACGGAGGTCAGCCGGTTGGCGGCGAGATTCAGCACCCGGAGCCCGGACCGCGACCACAGTTCCTCGGGAACGGAGGTCAGCTGGTTGTCGTACAGGTCCAGGTACTCGAGAGACGCCGAAAGAGCGAGGCCGGGCAGGGAGGTCAGCCCCTGGCCACTGAGATCGAGCCGAGTGGTCACAGGGGCTGACGCTAGCGGGCTCAGGTCGCGGCCCGGTGCCCGCCGCCCCTGATCTTCGGATAGATGGCGGCCGCGGCGATGACGCCGATGACGGCCGCGCCGACCTGGAAGGCGTGCCGGATCCAGTCGATGCCCGCGGTGTCGCGGACGCCGAACACCCCGGCCAGCCAATTGCCGATGAAAGCGGCGATGATGCCGACCACGATCGTCAGCCACATCGGGATCTTCTGATCGCCGGACGCGAGCATGCGGCCGAGCACGCCGAGGATCAGGCCGACCACGATCGTGGTGATGATGCCCCAAAGGCCACCCAACATGGTTCCTCCTTCGCTGGAGATCGAGTTGGGCTCACGGTGACACCAAAACCGCGTCACCGCGCCCCAAGACCCCTTACCGGGTGACACCCCGGCGGCCATAGAGGTTCGCGACCAAGGTGACCCCGATCGCGGCGACCACGATCTGCGTGATGATTTCGAGCCAGTCGAATCCGTTGGTGTCGGCGTAGCCGAGGCCACGGGCGATCCAGGTGCCGATGAAGGCGGCGGCGATACCCACGATGATCGTCAACCAGAGCGGGATTGACTGCTTGCCGGGTACGAAGAACCGGCCGAGCAGGCCGAGGACCAGGCCGACCACGATCGCGGTGATGATGCCGGTGACAGGCATGGAAAGACTCCTTTGCAGAGGTCTCCGCCCGCAGGCGGACTCGGCACCGGGGTTCCCGCTCGAAGGGTCGTGAAACGCCGAAAGGCCCCCTCGACATCCGGAGGGGGCCTTTCCGTTATCCGATGGTGTCTAGAACGCCGCCTCGGAGATCTCCATGAGGCTGTTGTCGGCGGCTTCAACGATCGCGCGGCGCGCGGTCAGCTCCGGCAGCACGTTCTTCACGAAGAACGACGCCACGGCGATCTTGCCCTCGTAGAACGGGGTGTCCTTCGCCGACGCACCCGCGTCGAGCTTGGCGATGGCGACCTCGGCGTGCTTGACGAGCTGCCAGCCGATGAGCAGGTCGCCGACCGACATCAGCAGGCTGACCGTGTGCTGGCCGACCTTGTTGATGTTCTGCGGGTCCTCCTGCGACGCGGTCAGGTAGCCGATCAGCGAGCCGAGCATGCCCTGGGTGTCTTCGAGCGCCTGCTTGAGCAGACCGCGCTCGTTCTTGAGCCGCCCGTTGCCGACCTCGGACTCGATGGTCTTCGTGATCTCCCCGGCGACGTAGGCCAGCGAAGCGCCCTTGTCGCGGACGATCTTGCGGAAGAAGAAGTCCAGCGACTGGATGGCCGTGGTGCCTTCGTACAGCGAGTCGATCTTCGCGTCACGGATGTACTGCTCGATCGGGTAGTCCTGCAGGAAGCCGGACCCGCCGAAGGTCTGCAGCGACTGCACGAGCTGCTCGGTCGCGCGTTCGGAGCCGACACCCTTGACGATCGGCAGCAGGAGGTCGTTGACGCCTTGCGCCACCTTCTGCGACGCCTCGTCGCCCTCGCCGGTCCACACCTGGTCCTGGAACGTCGCCGTGTAGAGGTACACCGCGCGCAGGCCCTCGGCGTACGCCTTCTGCAGCATCAACGAGCGGCGGACGTCCGGGTGGTGGGTGATCGTGACGCGCGGCGCGGCCTTGTTCAGCATATTCGGCAGATCGGAGCCCTGGACGCGTTCCTTGGCGTACTCGAGCGCGTTGAGGTAACCGGTCGACAGCGTCGCGATGGCCTTGGTGCCGACCATCATGCGGGCGTATTCGATGACCTGGAACATCTGCGCGATACCGTCGTGCACCTCGCCGAGCAGCCAGCCCTTGGCCGGGGTGCCGTGCTGGCCGAAGGTCAGCTCGCAGGTGGTCGAGGCCTTGATGCCCATCTTGTGCTCGACGTTGGTGACGAAGGCGCCGTTGCGCTCGCCCAGCTCACCGGTCTCGCCGTCGAAGTGGAACTTCGGCACGAGGAACAGCGAAAGGCCCTTGGTGCCCGGCTTGGTCTCGATGCCGGCGCCCTCGGGGCGGGCCAGCACGAGGTGCATGATGTTTTCGCTCATGTCGTGCTCGCCGGAGGTGATGAACCGCTTCACGCCGTCGATATGCCAGGAGCCGTCCTCCTGCTGGATGGCCTTGGTGCGGCCGGCGCCGACGTCGGAACCGGCGTCGGGCTCGGTGAGCACCATCGTCGCGCCCCACGCGCGGTCGATCATGATCTGCGCCCAACGCTTCTGCTCGGCGGTGCCGTTCTTGTCGATGATCCCGGCGAAGTTCGGGCCCGCCATGTACATGAACAGCGGTGCGTTGGCGCCGAGGATCAGCTCGGCCGCGGCCCACTGCACGGTCGGGGGCAGGCCGAAGCCGCCCAGTTCGTTCGGCAGGCCCAGCCGCCACCATTCGCCGTCCATCAGCGCCTGGTAGCTCTTCTTGAACGACTCGGGGATCTTCACCGAGAAGGTCTTCGGGTCGTACACCGGCGGGTTGCGGTCCGCGTCGGCGTACGAGTCGGCGAGGGGACCCGATGCGAGCTTGTTCAGCTCGGTCAGCACGCCGCGCGCGGTCTCCTCGTCGGATTCCGCGAGGACGCCCTTGCCGAGGCGGTCCTGCACGCCGAGTACCTCGAAGAGGTTGAACTCCAGGTCTCGGACGTTGCTCTTGTAGTGGCCCATGTCGTCACTCCAATGTGTTCGGCTCCCCGGCCGGGCACACGTCCCCTACTCGCCGGTAACTTCAGGATATTACCTGTGGGTAACCACGGCAAGTGAATGGCCACTGTTGTGACGTGGAAATCAGCAAGATAGGGGGTCTCAGCGGGGGGACGGCGCGATGGGAGCAGCGGCCGGCGGGGCCTCGGGCGGATTGTGCGCGTCGTCGGGGTTCGTCACCAGGATGCCGGAACGGAACGCGATGGTCACCGCGTGCGTCCGGTCACGGGCCGAAAGCTTGCGCAAAATGCTCTTCACGTGGGTCCGCACGGTCTCCACGGACAGGAACAGGATCTTCGCGATCCCGGAGTTCTCCAGCCCCTCGGCGACCAGCTGCAGGACCTGGTATTCGCGCCGGGACAGCGGCATCAGGCCGCGGGCGGTCGCCGGTTTGGGTGGATCGCCGATCTTGGGGAGCACGGGCTGGCGCTTCGGGCGCGCCGTCAGCGCCGCCAGTGTCGGATCGATGTAGCGGCGGTCGCTGTGCGCGCGCCGGATCGCCTCGGTCAGATGGCGGCCGTCGGTCGCCCTCGGCACGATCGCGTGCACCCCGGCCGCGATGGCCGCGGCGAGGTACTGCTGCGTGCGGTTGGTGTCCCTGACCAGCGTGATGATGACCAGCGCCGGGTCACCGCCGCTGAGCAGCCGGGACAGGTGGCAGTTCGGGTCGAGTGCCGAGTCCAGCACGATCACGTCCGGTTTGAGCTGTTCGCACAGCTGGAGCGCGGCATGATGGCTGGCCGCGTGCCCGAGCCAGTGCAGGCCTGGGGTGCGGTGGACCAGCGAACTCAGTCCCTCACAGAAGATCGGGATCGGATCGACGGCGGCCACGCCGAGGCCACGGCCGCCTGGTGACGGTCCGCCAAGCCTGCCGGCCTGCGTTCGGTTCGGCTCGATGCTTCGCATCACGGACCCCTCCGTCTTCCTGCACTGTCATCTCCGGACGAGAGGACGTGAGTCCCTTCGGTGACCACGGCCCCCCGGCGTGGTCGCCCTCGTCAACCGGTCCCCCTGCGGGACCGGACGGATATGACACCTCGTAACTATTACGAGTCAGCAGGCCGGCTCGCGTGACGCGGTATCCCCCTCATAGATGTATCGCATCGTCGCAGCAAACTCTGCGTATCAGCGGTTTGTTGATCTCTTGCTCGAATGAGCGCGATGGTGGGAGAAGTTGGCGGATTCGCTACTCAGAGTGGGTTTCGGCCCGGCTGCGCTTCCTGCCGGAGGCGGCCGAACTCGTCCCCGAGCGCCGCGGGCGTCCAATGGGCGTTCAGCCCACTCGGATTCGGCAGCACCCACACCTTCGCGCCGCCGATTTCGCCGTCTTGCTCGCCGACCGTCGCCTTCGGCAGGCCGAACGCGGCCCGAAAGGCTGTGATCCCGACCACTGCGAGCCACCGAGGCCGGTACTCGGCGACCCTGGCCGTGAGGAGCCGTCCACCTTCGCGGAATTCGTCCTTTGTCAGTTCGTCGGCCCGCGCCGTCGTCCGCGCGACGACGTTGGTGATGCCGAGGCCAAGGCGTAGCAGCTCGTCTTGCTCTGTGGGATCGAACTGCCGGGGGGTGAAGCCGCCTCGATGCAGTGCCGGCCAGAACCTGTTGCCCGGTCTGGCGAAATGCAGGCCGAGCGCGCCGGAGTAGAGGCCGGGGTTGATCCCGCAGAACAGGACGTCCAGATCGGGTGCGATGACGTCGTCGAGGGTTTTGCCGTACGCGGCGGCCAGCTGGTCCTTGGTCGGTCGAGTTGTCACCGGACCAGTTTCCGGCAAGCGGACGCCGCTGTACCGGCGACCGGACAGGCGTCCCGGCGTGACTCAGGACACGACCTGTCGTCGCAAGGGGTGGCCAAGTCACCACGACCTGCGTACTGTTTGTGATCTCGCACACAAGGTTGTCTTCGAGGAGGCGTTTTGCAGCTCTCGCTCATCCTCGGGCTGGTCGCCTTGATCTTCGCGGTGGCGACGGCGCTGGTGGTCATGGAAGACCGGCGGGCCGCGCGGCGCGCGGCCGAGCAGCGGCGGGCGAGACTAGCGGACCTTGGCGAGGTCGATCCGCTCGCGGCGCAGCGGCTGCGTCATTGAGCCCTCGGCGGTGACAAGAAGCTCGACCGTTGAGGGAACGGGCTTCCGCACCAGGCTGAGCAGCAGTGCTCCGGCGATCCAGCCGAGCATCGCGCCGCCGGTGTTGGTGAGCAGGTCGTCGACGTCGAAGATCCGGTAGACGTACGGCGCGGTGCCGAAGTTCGCGGTCAGCTGGGTGGTCTCGATCAGCAGCGACGCGGTGAAGCCGATCAGCGTGGTGCCGATGAGGCCGCGCTTCCACAGCGTCCTGGCAAAGAAACCGAGCGGGACGAACAGCAGCACGTTCATGCTGGCCTGCTGGAAGGTCTGGGTGGTGAACCAGTCGGCCATCGGCAGCCCGTGCTTGAACAGTTCGCTGTGGATGTCGGTGATCCATTGGAACGGGTTGAGCTGCACGGTCTGGCTCAGCCGGTTGACGCCGGGGCCGGGCAGCGGCAAGAAGGTCACCGCGAGGGTCATGGTGGCGTAGAGCAGCACGGCGGCCATGGTCAGCACGGGACGAAGACGCACCTGGCCGTGCCTGGCGTGCAGGACGATCAGCTGTGGGATCAGCACCGTCGCCCAGAATGCGAAGAAGGCGATCAAGCCGTACTGCAGGGCGGTGACCTGTGCGTTCGTCATGACCACGACGTTATGGATCATGAAGGGTCCGCCACTTCGGTCGAAGGGCCGCGGCGGACGGGACGGGATCGGCCAAGTGGCCGACCCTGCTCTTGGCCGATCGGCGATATCGGCTTTTCCGCGTGCCGGTGGCCGTGGGAATCTGCGTGGATGCTGCCTGTTCGCCGGTTGACGGCCCAAGATCTCGACGTCTTCCGTGAAATCCGTCTGCGTGCCTTGACGGACACCCCCGAGAACTACGGCTCGGTCGCCGAGGCCGAACGAGCCCAGTCCGACGAGGAGTGGCTCGCGAGGCTTGACGAAGACGCCTGGTTCGTCGCCTTCGACGACGAAAGCCGTCCGGTCGGCCTGGTCGCCGGCCGGGTGCGCGACGACGGCTGGATCCTCTATTCGATGTGGGTCGCACCCGAAGCGCGTGGCCAGGGCCTCGGCGAGAGGTTGGTGCGCGAGATCCGGTCCGCCGCCGAGGAGGGTGGCGCGCGCGAGGTGTGGCTGCACGTCGCGGAGGACAACGACCGGGCCCGGCGGCTGTACCTGAGGCTCGGTTTCGTCTCGACGGGTGAGCTGGAGCCGATGCCGAACGACATCACCCGTCGGCGTGAGCGGCTTTATTTACCTGTTACCGCCGGTAGCAGTAAATAGCTTAACCTCGCGGTATGGACAACGTCGTCGTCTTCGACCGCGCCGGGCAGGGCGAGCCGCTGGTACTGATCCACGGGGTCGGTCACCGGCGTCAGGCCTGGTCACCGGTGGTCCCGCTGCTCACGCCGCAGCGGGACGTGATCACCGTCGACCTGCCCGGCTTCGGCGAATCCGCGCCGCACGAGAACGGCTACGGCATCGAGTCCGCGGTCGAGATGTTCGGGAAGCTCTTCGTCGAACTCGGCCTCGACCGGCCGCATGTCGCGGGCAACTCGCTCGGCGGCCTGCTCTCGCTCGCGCTCGGGGAAGCGGGCCTCGTCCGCAGTGTGACGGCGTTGTCCCCGGCCGGGCTGTGGACGCCGCGGCAGCAGCGGTACGCGCTGAGCATGCTGCGCACCCACCGCCTGCTCGCCGAACGGATCCCCGAACGCACCGCGCGCCGCCTCGCCGCGACCCCGGCGGGCCGGTCGATGCTGACCGGGATGATCGTCGGCCGCCCGGATCGGCTCACCACGCAGGCCGTCTTGGACGACATCCGCGCGCTCGCTTGCTGCCCCGGTTTCCGCCCGACGCTGGAGCAGGCCCGTGGCGGCTTCCGGTTCGACGGCGTCGTCAAGGACGTCCCGGTGACCATCGCGTGGGCGCGGCGTGACCGCATCCTCGGCCGCCCCAAGGCCGCCGAGCTGCGGCGGATCGCCCCGAAGGCGCAACTGCTGGTCCTGCCCGGCTGCGGGCACGTGCCGATGAACGACGAACCCGAACTGGTCGCGCGAGTGCTGCTGGACGGCAGCTCACTCGCCAGGTGACGGTTGCTTATCGTCCTGGTTTTTCCTCTGGTGAAGGTCAGGTTCGCCAGGCAAACTCCTCCGCCGTGCGCCTGTTGGGGACCCCCGCGCGCGAATCGGAGGAAAGATGAAGCTCTCTACCCGGCTGGCCGTGACCGCCGGTGCCGCGCTGATCGCGCTGGCCGCCGTCGCCGCACCGGCGTCGGCGGCGCCGAGCGCGACCACCGACGTCCGGCTGATCACGTTCAACGATTTGCACGGCAACCTCGAACCGCCGTCCGGGTCGAGTGAACGCGTCACGCTGCCCAACGGCAACATCGTCAAGGCCGGTGGTGCCGCGTACCTCGCGACGCACCTGAAGCGGCTTCGCGGCGAAGTGCGTAACTCCGTCGTGCTTTCGGCCGGTGACAGCGTTGGCGCGTCGCCGGTGATCTCGGCGTTGTTCCACGACGAGCCGACCGTCGAACTGCTGAACATGCTCGGCGTCGACGCCTCCGTGGTGGGCAACCACGAATTCGACGAGGGTCTCCAGGAACTCCGCCGGATCCAGCACGGCGGCTGCCATCCGACCGACGGCTGCCAGTTCCGGAAGTCCTTCAAGGGCGCGAACTTCCCCTTCCTCGGGTCCAATGTGTACTACGAAAACGGCTTCCCGGCGTTGCTGCCGTTCAGCATCGAGTTCTCCGGCGGCGTCCCGATCGGCATCATCGGTGCCACGCTGAAGGATCTGCCGCAGGTCGTCACCCCGGAGGCGATCAAGGGCCTCAAGTTCGGCGACGAGGTCCAGGCGATCGACCGCACCGCGAAGCTGCTCGACCTCTTCGGCGTCAAGGCGCAGGTCGTGCTGCTGCACCAAGGCGACAACTCCGGGACGGCCGGACCGGACGAGTGCAAGGTCCAGCCGGGTGCCGCGACCGCCATCGCGCGAAAGGTGACGTCCAAGGTGGACGCGATCTTCACCGGGCACAGCCATCAGCAGTACAACTGTGTGGTCAACGACCCCGACGGCAACCCGCGCACCGTCATCCAGGGCGCGTCGTTCGGCCGCCTGCTGTCGGTCGTCGACCTGAAGATCGACCGCCGCACCCGCGACGTCGTCCGCGGCGAGACCAAGGCACACAACGAGATCGTCACCCGCGACGTCGACCCGGACGACGACGTGCAGACGCTGATCAACGAGGCAAAGGCCAAGGCCGCGCCGATCGCGAACAAGGCCATCGGCACCATCACCGCCGACCTGAACGCCAAGGGCGCGGCGTCCGGCGAGTCCCCGCTCGGCGACGTCATCGCGGACGCCCAGCTCGAAGCCACGCAGTCGAACGGCGCGCAGATCGCCATGACGAACCCGGGTGGCATCCGCACGGACTTCAGCTACGCGTCCTCGCCGAACGGTGAGGGCGACGGTGTCGTGACCTACGGCGAGGCGTTCGCCGTGCAGCCGTTCGCGAACATCATGCAGACGATCACGCTCACCGGGGCGAACCTGAAGAACCTGCTCGAACAGCAGTGGCAGGCGAACGGGATCGTGCGGACCCTGCAGATCTCGAAGTCGCTGAAGTACTCGTACTCGGCTTCGGCTGCCCAGGGCTCGCGCGTCTCGAACCTGACGCTGAACGGCACGCCGATCGACCCGGCGGCTTCGTACCGCGTTTCGGTGAACAACTTCCTCGCCGCCGGCGGGGACGGCTTCACCGAGTTCACGAAGGGGACCAACCTCTCCGGTGGTCCGGTGGACCTGGACGCCCTGATCGCGTACTTCGCGGCGCACCCGAACGTCGCGCCGCCCGCCGCGGACCGGATCACCGTCCTTCCGTAACCCCGCCGCGCGCTGCCATGAAGGGGACTTTCCTTGCGAAATCCGCACTGAAAGTCCCCTTCATCGCATCCGATGGGGGCGTTCGGGGGTGGTTTTGTCAGTGACCCAGTGCACAATGGCCGCCATGACGACCTGGGAAGAAGTCGTGGGCCTGGCGGCTCTGCTGCCGGAGGTCGAGGAGTCGACGTCGTACCGCACGCCGTCGCTCAAGGTCGCGGGCAAGAACTTCGCCCGGCTGCGCACCGAGGCCGAGGGCGGGCTGATGCTGCTGTGCGAGCACGCGGAGAAGGAGGCCTTGCTGGCCTCCGGCGACCCCGCGTACTTCACCACACCACATTACGACGGCTACGGCGCGATCCTCGTCGACCTGGAGAAGGCCGACAAGACGCAGTTGCGCGAGCTCATCGAAGAGGCCTGGCGGCTCAGAGCACCCGCCAAGCTCACGAAGGGACTGGAGGACTAGCGGAGCTCCCCTTCGAGGAGGCTCATCAGATACTCGTCGTGCCATTTGCCGTCCGGGCCGCGGAACGACTGGCGATGCCTGCCGTCCACCTGGAACCCGATCTTCTTGTACACGTGGAGCGCGGTCTCGTTCCCGGCCACGACCCACAAGGCGATCATGTGCAGCCGCATCATGTCGAAGCCGTAGCGGCAGATCGTGCGCATGGCGTCGGTGCCGTAACCGCCGCCCCAGTGGTCCTTCTCGCCGAGGTAGATGTCCAGCTCGGCGCGGCCCTGTTCCGGAGTGGCGTCGCGGAGGCCGATGACCCCGATCAGCGAGCCGACGGCGAGGGTCTCGATCCCGAACACCACGGACTCGTAGCTGTTCGGCTTCTTCTCGGCGAAGCGTCTGCGCATCTGCGCGAGCGACTCCGGGTGATCGGCGGTCAGCCAGCGCATGACCTCCGGATCGTTGTGCCAGCGCCACAGCGCCTCGACGTCCTCAGGTTCGATGGGCCTCAGCTTGATCAGCTCGCCGGTCAGCATCCGCGTTTTCTCCGATGGTCGTCGGTTTGTCCGATTATCTCGCGACACCTGGGAGCAGCCAACGCATTATCGGGATTTCCAGCAGCACCCTGTCGCCGAACGGCTCGATCTCCTCGCCTGCCGCCCACCCGTCGTACTTCACCGCCAGTGCCGCGAGAACATCTTCGCGCAACGCCTCGCGATGCACGCGTACGAGGCCTTCGGCGACAACGGGGGCGTCGCCGTCGTCGAGATACACGAACCACACCGGCGTGACATGCGGGGAACCGTCCGCGCGGAGCGTGCACAACCACACGTTGCGCTCCCTGGCGAGGCGTTCGATAAGCGATTGATCACGTTTCACCTGGTCAGCCTGCCCGAAAGCTAGGGTCCCGGGCGTATGAAGGTCCACCAGTACTGCTCTTTCGCCCTGAAGAGCGAAACCGTGTCCGCCGCGGAGGTCACCGCGCGGCTCGGCATGCGGCCCGACGAGGTCATGGTGCTGGGTTCGAAGTTCCCCGAGCACCGGGTGCCGCGCATCCACACGTGGAAAATCGTGCAGCGTGGCACGGACTCGGTCGACGACCAGATCGAGCGCGTGATCGGCAGGCTGGCCCCGGTCCGCCCTGGCATCCGGGCGCTGGTGGACGAAGGCGTGAGTGCCGTGCTGCAGGTGGTCCGCTACTTCCATCACCGCGACGGTGGCGAGAAGTTCGGCTGGTATCTCTCGCCCGCCGTGCTGGCTTTCCTCACCGAGGCCGCCGCCGCACTGGACGTCGACGAATACGACCTCAGCGAATGAGGTCGTTCCATTGAGGGGCAAGGCAACCGCGGCGTGGTGCCCGGGCTCGCTGTGACCGACTTGTTCGCGGGGCTGGCGGCCAGAGCGAAGGCGTGACTCGCCTGCTCAAGCACGCGAGTTCCGCCTTCAAGCACGCGAGTTCCGTCTTTAAGCACGCCACTCACGCCTCCTGGACCCGGCACCCACTGGGCCACTTCCGCTGAGCCGGTGCGCGGCGATGACGCCGGAGATGGTGGGATGGTGCCCCACAGCCGGACAACCCCGTTGGGAGCCCAGCATGTCGAGCGAGAACTGGCCGCTGCGTCAGGACCCGGAGTCGCCGGTCATCATCTCCCGGTCGCTGGTGGAGGACAGTGCGAACCTCGCGTTCGTCGTGCTGGACGATGACGGTGACTGGTTCATCAGCGACGGCAACGAGTTCTCCGAAGACATGGAGTCCAACCGCGACGCCTTCGGCTCGCTGCCGCTGCGGGACGCCCTGGACCTCATCCCCGAACTCGCCGTGCTCGCCGGCCTCCCCACCGGTATGGCCGCCGACTGGGATCCCGAGCGGCGCACCTGGCTGCTGAGCTCGGTCGCCGACTCCGATGACGACGACGAAGACCTCCTGGTGCGCGCCGCCCGCCTCGCCGCGTGGACGCATCCGGGCTCGCCGCTGGAAGAAGTCCAGGTGAGCACCGAACTCGCCGAGATCTCCGCCGACCCCGCCGCTCCGGTTCGTGCCGTGCGCCAGGTCGTGCGCGAGGCCGACGGCAGCTGGCTGCTCGTCGGGTTCGAGGTGCCGGAGGACCAGGACTTCGAAGTCGAAGCCCTGGAAATGGAGCACGCCGTCACCCTGTACCCGGACGTCGCGCTGGTGCTGAGCGCCGCACCCGGTCAGGTCTACGACCGGGTAAGCGCCGGTGCCCCGTGGGAACTCGTCGAAGGCTAGAGGCAGCGCAGCCAGATCGCGTGCCGCCAGGACACCCCGTCGGCTCGGACGTCGATGACGCCGAGTTCGACGTGGGTGGAAGACGCCGTGTCCGTGCCGACGCAGGTGGGCCCCGAGGCGCCGTCGTGCCACAAGTTGTCGTGGCCGACCCAGCGGGCTCCGGCCACGATGAAGCCGTCGCCGCCTTTGCCGTCCGGAGCGTCGGTGAGCCAGATCGTGTTCCCCGCCGAGTTGGGCCACGCCCAGCCCTCGACGGTGTCCGGCCGGACGTCGCGGTTCAGTAGCCAGGTCGCCGTGATCGCGACCGCCACCACGGTGACGATCGCTGCGACGGTGCGGCTTTCGACCTTCTCTTTCACGTCTGTCGCTCCGCTCTGTCAGCCGAAGTCGCAGTACATGACGTGCAGCCCGATGCGCCCCCGCGTCGGATGCTCGAACGCACCCGGCACCGTCCCGACGATCTCGAACCCGAGCCGTTCATAGACGCGGATTCCGGCCACGTTCGATTCGGCGACCGCGTTGAACTGCATGCCCGCGAAACCCCGCTCTCGCGCCCAATCCAGGACATACGCGCACAACGCACTGCCGACGCCCTTGCCGCGAACGTCCTTGTCCACCATGAAACTGGCAGTGGAAACATGCGCGCCGGGCCCATCGCGGTTCGGCCCCATCTTGGCCGTGCCGAGCACCCGGCCGTCCTCGACCGCGACCACCGTCCGGCTCGGCGGCGTCGAGACCCACGCTTTGCGAGCGTCGTCCTCGGTCATGGCGGGGTCGTAGGTGTACGTGTCCGCGGCGCGCACGACTTCGCGCACGATCGGCCACACCTGCGGCCAGTCGTCTTCGGTGCTCTCCCGGATCTCCATGTCCGCACCGTAACAAGCCGTTCGAGACCGCGGGTTCCGCCGTTTGTCCATGAAGGATTTGGGACACTCAACGTCCCAGATCCTTCATAGACCCGGGCAACAGACCGAGATCATGGACATTCGTCGAGCCGCGTCCCCGGCGGCAACCCCGCCGCGATCCCGTCGATCTTGCCCTGGACCGCCCGGTGATCGAAGACGCTCAAATCGCCGTCCGCCGCCAATTCGGCCAGAAAGCCGCGCACGTCATCGTTCTGCGCGGGGGAAAAGCCGGGGAATTCGACGGAGGACGTCCGAAGCAGCCCGGGGCCCATACATCTCAGCGGCTCGCCCGTGGACGCGTTGAGATACTGCCCGGCCGCCCCGCATTCGTCACCCGGCTTGGCGAAAACGACCGTGTACGGCCCCGGGGCGCTGCCCACGTTCAGGCCGATGATGAGGAAGACCCCGCCGACCAGCAACAGCGGGAGAATCAGCGACCCCGCCAGAACGATCAGCAAGGCGGCCGCTGTGCCGTCGCTCGACATTCTTCGCACGCGCCAGAAGGTAAGGGCGGGGCGAGGGGAGGGGTCCCGAAGTCGATCGGCTCGGGACTCAGCTGGCCGAGGCGCAGCCGGACGCCGAGTCGCCGCGTCGTTGCTTTCGCACGGTCGGCGTGTTCGACGGCGAGCGTGAACTCGGCGACGGACCGAGTGACAAGACAAAGCGAAAGCCCCAGGTCCTAAGTGGACATCCACTGACCTGGGGCTTTCGCAACTGAGCGGATGACGGGAATCGAACCCGCGTATTCAGCTTGGGAAGCTGATGTTCTACCATTGAACTACATCCGCAGTGCTCGGCCAGCATACATGGCCCGGATCACCGCTTGCCAAGACCCCACCGGCCTTGACGTCGCCGTCTCCAAGTGACAACACTTGTTGTCTACGTCGGAGGTGTGCCGGATGGGTGAGAGGCTGCCCGACCCTGAGTTGTTCCGCGAGGGCGGCTTCCGGGTCGCGTCGAGGTTGTTCATCGAGGGTGACATCAGGGGTGACGAGCGTCAGGTCGCCCGGCTGCGGAGGTTCGCGCAGCAGGAGGATCCGGCCGCGGACGCGCTGGTGCCTTTGCTGCGCGGCGGTGGGCGCGAGCTGTTCGAACAGGCGCTGCGGCAAGGAATCGACAGCGTCGGGAATCCGCCGAAGGAGCTCGAAGCGTTCTTCCGTGACGTCGAGGCGACGCCGTATTGGGTCGATTCGGAGCGGCTGGATCGCGGGGCGCGGGCGATCACGCGGGCCGGGTTGCTCGGGCTTTTCCCGCTCGGCGACGTCTCGCTGATGGGCGGCTACCTCGCTTCGCGCGCTACGAAGTCGCTCGTCGGTACTGGCGAGATCGAGTACAAGGCGGCGCAACGTCTTGTCGAGACGGCGACCTGGTGGATCGACGTGACGACGCCGGGTGCACTCGCGCCGGGTGAGGGTGGGTATGCCTCGGCGTTGCGGGTGCGGGTGGTGCACGCGCATGTCCGTGCGGCCATGAACAGTCGTGACGACTGGGATTACGCGGCTTGGGACAGGCCGATCAACCAGGTCCAGACCGCGGGCACGCTCATGCTCTTCTCCCTCGTTTACGTCTTCGGCACGCAGTTGCTCGGGCTCCGCTACAGCGCCCGCGAGCGCGCCGACATCCTGCATCTTTGGCGGTACGTCGGCTGGCTGATGGGGGTTGACGAGGAACTGCTGCCCGCGGGTGAGGACGACGCGTGGCGGCTGCTGTGGTTACTCGCCGCAACAGAGTTCATTCCCGACGACGATTCCAAACGGCTCGCCAAGGCGCTGATGAAGTCCCACGCCGGGATCGGCACCGGCCGGGGCGCGGCGGGCAAGGTGCTCGCGCATGTGTCGGTGGCGACGCACGGGTCGATCAGCAGGCTGCTGCTCGGCAAGACCAACGCCGACTTCCTGGAACTACCCAACGATCCGATCGCGCAGGCGGCGGTGGTCGCGGTGGCGGGCGTCAACTTCGCCGCCGAGACCGTCCGGCGGCTGGTGCCGGGGGCGACCGCACTCCAGGAACGGCTCGGGGCCGCCGGGCGGCGGCACTACCTCCGGCAGATCACCAAGGTCTTCCGGCTCGACCCGACCTACGGCAGGCACATGAAGGCCGCTTGACTACGCTGATCGCGTGCTCCTCAGCGACCGTGACCTCCGTAAAGAGCTCGACGCCGGCCGTCTCGGCGTCGACCCGTTCGACCCGACGATGGTCCAGCCGTCGAGCATCGACGTGCGCCTCGACCGCTTCTTCCGCGTGTTCGACAACAGCAAGTACACGCATATCGACCCGCAGCTCCAGCAGGACGAGCTGACCTCGCTGGTCGAGAAGGAGGGCGAAGACCCCTTCGTCCTCCACCCCGGCGAGTTCGTGCTGGGGTCGACCTACGAGACCGTCGCGCTCGCTGACGACCTCGCCGGCCGCCTGGAGGGCAAGTCCTCCCTCGGCCGCCTCGGCCTGCTCACCCACTCCACCGCGGGCTTCATCGACCCGGGTTTCTCCGGCCACATCACCCTCGAACTGTCCAATGTGGCCAACCTGCCGATCACGCTCTGGCCGGGGATGAAGATCGGCCAGCTCTGCATTTTCCGCCTGTCCAGCGCCGCGGAGTTCCCGTACGGCTCCAACGAGGCAGGCTCGCGCTACCAGGGGCAGCGGGGCCCGACCCCGAGCCGCGCGTACAAGAACTTCCACCGCGTCGACACCTGGCGTTAGCTCACGGGTGCTTCCCAGTCGATCCGGTGCTGCCACATGAAGGCGTTCGGATCCTCCTTCGGCGGGTTCTTGAACGCCCGCGCGACGAAGAAGTCCCGGATCACCCGTCCGACGGGTCCGACCGCTTTGGCGTCGCCGTTGCGCTTGCCGCGCTCGACGACGGCCTCCACACGCTCGCGCCGGAGCCCTTCGTAGGTGGCCAGCGCCTTCGGGATCGAAGGCACGTCACGCAGGCATCGCGCCAGCGTGACGGCGTCCTCGATGGCCATCGCGGCGCCCTGGCCCGCGGCCGGTGAGGTCGCGTGCGCGGCGTCGCCGATGATCACCATCCGGTCGGTCCGCCAGGTCGGCACGCTCGGGAAGTCGTACGTCGCCCAAGGCCGGTAGATTTCCCGCGTCGCGCGCACGATCTCGATGGCCGGGGTGCGGTCCGCGGCCAGTTGCCGGATCAGGTCCTCACGCCAGGCGTCGCCGGTCATCGTGGCGAGTTCGGCCTGGGACGGGTCATGCTTCCGGGGGACGTTCGCAAACCACCAGACGCCGCCATCCGGATGGACGACGTGCGCGAAGAACAGCCGTTTGCCGAAAGTCATGTGCATGACGCCGGGTTCATCGTCCAGGCGTAAACCGTCGGCCAGGCCGCCGGTGTTGAGCAGCGGAACGTAGCGTGGCGACGGTGCCTTCGGGTCGATGATCCGCCGCACGCGCGACCGCAGCCCGTCCGCGCCGACCAGGAGGTCACCCTCGGCCGACGAGCCGTCCTCGAACGTCGCGAGCACGCCGTCGGACGTCTCCCGCGCGTCAGCCAAACGTTTGGCATAGCGGACTTCGATGCCGCGTCTGGCTGCTTCGTCACGCAGGCCGACGTACAGATCCGAACGGAGCACGGTCTGGCTCAGCGTCCCGTCCGGCAGCGCGCCACCCAGCGGGAAGTCCCCCACTTCACGCCCGTTCCCGAGGCTCAGCTTGATCCTCGGGGTGTCGAATCCCAAGTCCTTGACCAGGCCTTTCAATCCCAGCGGCGCCAGTGCGTCCAGTCCGTTCACCGCGAGCGTCAGGAACGCGCCGACGCCCTCCGCGGTCTGGTCGTACGCCTCGTGGATCACCAGCTCGTGCCCGGTCTCGTGCAGTGCGATCGCCGTGATCGTGCCCGCGATGCCCCCGCCGGCGACCAGAATCTTCGCCATGTAGTTCACCCCATCGAATCTCTTAGAAACTAATTCGTTCTGTCGAACTAAAGACTCCGCTAGGCTGGCCGCTGTGTCAAGTGAGCGAGCGGAGCTGGTCGAGCGGATCCTCAACGGGTCGAGGGCGCTGTCGACCGAAACGGTCATGTTCCATACGGCGATTGCCGACCAGAGCGGGCTTTCGGCCGTCGAGAGCAAGGTGTCCGACTACCTCGCCCGCTTCGGCCCGCAGACGCCGAAGGAACTCTCGAAGCTCTCGGGGCTCGCGCCGGCGTCGATCACCGCGCTCATCGACAGGCTTGTGGACAAGGGTGTCGTCGTGCGGAAGCCGCATCCCGAAGACCGGCGCAAGGTGCTCATCGAGATCGACGGGGCGAAGATGGCCGCCGCCGTCCCGCTATGGGATCACCTGGTGAAGTCGGTCCGCGAGGCCTGCGAGAAGTACACGGACGGTGAGCTGGAGACGGTGATCCGGTTCCTGGCCGACGCTGCCGAGATCACGCACGAATCCACCGGGCGCGTCACCCGCCGCTGACCGGCATTACTACTTTCGGGGGTATTGCCGTAACCAGTTCGTGATAGTTTTCGGCCTCGTGTCCCCCAAAAGAGCAAGAAACCGGTTACTTCTTGTCACGCTCAGTTTCCTGCTGGGTGGGGTGATCGCCAGTGCGAGCTACCTGATGGTGACCGATCGGTTTCAGGGGACGGCGCTGAGCAACCTGTCGTTGAGTGTCCCCGACACCAAGGGGCGTCCCGGCGACGCACTCGCGAAACCTCCCGCGTACTTCGGTCAGACGACCGCTCCGGCGCCGGGTGGCCCCGCGGCCGGTTCGCCCGTCCCGCCGTCCTCTTCGGAAGCTCCTACGTCTTCCTTCGCCCCGCCCAGCTCGTCCTCCGCGCCCGCCGAGCCGCCCGCTGAGGCCTCCGAGGCGCCGAAGCCCACTCCCAGCAAGGCTCCGGTGCCGCCGCGCTCCTCGGACAACTCCGCCGCCGGGCAGGTCATCGACCTGGTCAACGCCGAGCGTGCCGACGCGGGCTGCTCGCCGGTGGGCAACGAGCCGCATCTCGCCGCCGCGGCGCAGGGACACAGCGACGACATGTCGGCCAGGGACTACTTCTCGCACACCACCCCGGAAGGCACCACGTTCGACCAGCGCATCCGGGCCGCCGGCTACAGCAAGCCGGGCGCCGAGAACATCGCCAAGGGCCAGTCCTCGGCCGCCAAGGTGATGGACGCGTGGATGAACTCCGAAGGGCACCGCGCGAACATCCTCAACTGCAAGCTGACGAAGATCGGCGTTGGCCTGAACACCAAGGGCATGTACTGGACCCAGAACTTCGGCTACTGACCCTTTTCCCATCGTTCGGCGATGTCGCCGTAGCGGGCCAGCACCGCCGCGCGCAGCTCGGGATCCGTGCGCGGGACCGGTTCGATGAACACCTCGGTGACGTCGCCGAACTCCCGCGTCAGTTCGACCGCCAGCCGGACGCAGGCGCGTTCGACGTCGGCCGCGCCCAGCGAATCGTCAAAATCGACGCGGGTGCAGACGAGCACCTGGTCGGTGCCCATCAGCATGGTCTGCAGATCGACGACCGCCTCGATCTCCGGCGCGCCTGCCAGGTGGTCCCGTATCTCGCGCACCAGCTTCGGATCCGCTTGCCTGCCGATCAGCAGGCCGCGGTTGGTGCGCCCGAGCACGTAGGCGACCAGTGCCAGCAGGACACCGATCGCGATCGACGCCGCGCCGTCCCAGACGTGCGAACCGGTGAGTTGATGCAGGCCGATCCCGGTGAACGCGAGCAGCAGGCCGACCAGTGCCGCCGAATCCTCGAACAGGACGGTCTTCGGCGCCGGGTCGTCGATCGTCCGCAAGTAGACCGAGACCTTCTTGCCCGCTTCGGCGGCGTCGCGCCGCACCTGCCGCACGGCCTGGAGCCACGAGATCGACTCGAGGACGAAGGCGATCGCGAGGACGACGTAGCCGACGATCGGATCGGTCTGCTCGGTCTCCTCGCCGAACACCGTCGAGAAGCCTTCGTAGAGCGCGAACATCGCGCCCGAAGCGAAGATCGAGACGGCGGCCAGCAACGACCAGAAGTACCGCTCCTTGCCGTATCCGAAGGGATGCACGCGGTCGGCTGGGCGATCCGAACGTTTCAGCGCGGTCAGCAGGAGGACTTCGGTGATCGTGTCGGCCACCGAGTGCACGGCCTCCGACAGCATCGCGCCGGAGCCGGTGATGATCCCGGCGATCAGTTTCAGCACCGCGATGGCGAGGTTGACCCCGCCCGCCAGCACTACGGTCAGGGTGCTTTCGCCGCCGGTTTCTTCACTCACATCGCGTAGCGTAGTGCGAGTGGGCCGATCTCACAGGCGACGCAAACCCTGCAGGACGCGTTCCATCAAGGCGAGTGCGGGATGACCGTCGAATTCAGCTTGTGTTTCATGCACGGTAACCAGGCCGAGTTCAGCCATGTCACCCAAAAGGACCTTTGCAACGCCGAGCGGAACACTTAATGAAGCGGCGACTTCGGCGACGGAAGTCGGACGGCGGCAGAGTGACCGGACAGAATGGAATTCGACGCTGAACCCCGGAGCGGTCCACGGCGCGTCGTTACGGACCGAGATCATCGCTTCGATGGCGAAATTCCGCTTCGACTGCGTGCGTCCGCCCGTGCGGACGTACGGGCGGACGCGCGTGCGTTGTTGCTGCTGGCGCGGCGGCCGCCGGGCGGCCGGGATGCTGGGGATGGTCGCTTCCTGGGCCATCCGGGCGAGCGCCGCGGCCGTCTGGGTGCGAGTACGGGGACGAGGTGTCAACGAGCCCGGCATCGCGAGGCGGTGTTCCTTGCCCGGACGGAGTTCGTGCCGGTTGCCCATTGATTTCCTCGCCCCATTCCTGTGCCGCCGAAAGAAACCTCGCGGACGACAACGGCAACGAGGAAACGCCAGCTTATCGCCGCCGTGTACCGCCGAACGGGTAGCGGGCGGAAAGGTGTGAGTATAGTTAAAACACGAGGGAACATTCTCTCGCATTATGTGCGAGAGAATGTTCCCTCCGGCCTTGAGGTTCTACTTGTCTTCCTCGGGGAGCGGTGTTTCGTTGGCGGGCTTGTCTTCGAGTTCAGCATCCCCGACGGCGTCCAAGGACGGCGCGCCCGCCGGGACCAGTTGCGGCTCCGGCTTCCGTTTGACCGCGGTCAGCAGCAGCTGTGCGACGTCGACGATTTCGACCTTCTCGCTCGCCAGTCCGTCGCTCTGGCGCGCGGTGAGGCCGTCGTTCAGCATCACCTTGCAGAACGGGCAGCCGGTCGCGATCTTCGACGGCGCGGTGCCGAGCGCCTCGTCCACGCGTTCGACGTTGATCCGCTTGCCGATCTTCTCTTCCATCCACATCCGCGCGCCGCCGGCGCCACAGCACATGGACCGGTCGCCGTGCCGCGGCATCTCCCGCAGCTGCGCGCCCGAAGCGGTGACGAGCTCGCGCGGAGCGTCGTAGACCTTGTTGTGGCGGCCCAGGTAGCAAGGGTCGTGATAAGTGACGTCCTCGGCGACCGCGGCCACCGGGGTCAGATACTTCTCCCGCACCAGGCGGTTGAGCAGCTGCGTGTGGTGCACGACGTCGAACTGGCCGCCGAGTTCCGGGTACTCGTTCGCGAGGGTGTTGAAGCAGTGGGCACAGGTGACGACCACCTTGCGTGCCTTGCGTTCGCGGCCATCGAACACCGAGTTCAGGATCTCGACGTTCTGCTGCGCCAGCATCTGGAACAGGAACTCGTTGCCGGCGCGGCGGGCCGGGTCACCGGTGCAGGACTCCTCCGAGCCGAGCACCGTGTACTTCACGCCCGCGATGTGCAGCAGTTCCGCGACGGCCCGCGTGGTCTTCTTCGCGCGGTCCTCGAACGCACCGGCGCAGCCGACCCAGAAGAGGTACTCGGCGTCGCCGAGGTCGCCGTCGAACACCGGCACCTCGAATTCGAGGTCCTCGGTCCAGGCGAGCCGGTCCTTGGCGTTCTGGCCCCACGGGTTGCCCTTGTTCTCCAGGTTTTTGAACATCCCGTTGAGCTCGCTGGGGAACGAGGACTCGATCATCACCTGGTAGCGGCGCATGTCGACGATGTGGTCGACGTGTTCGATGTCCACCGGGCACTGCTCGACGCAAGCGCCGCAGGAAGTACAGGACCAGAGCACGTCGGGGTCGATCACGCCGCCGTCGTCGCCGATGAGGGTCTTCTGGGACTCGGCGATCGCGAGGACGTCGATGCCCGCATACATGTCGTCGCCGGAGAGACCGACTTCGTCGCCAGCCATGTCGCGCTTGCCGCCTGCGAGCAGGTACGGCGCCTTCGCGTAGGCGTGGTCGCGAAGCTGCGTGATGAGGAGCTTCGGCGAAAGCGGCTTGCCGGTGTTCCACGCGGGGCACTGCGACTGGCAGCGCCCGCATTCGGTGCAGGTGGAGAAGTCCAGCCAGCCTTTCCAGCTGAAGTCTTCGATCTTGCCGACGCCGAAGGTGTCCTCGTCCGGGTCCGCCTCTTCGAGGTCGAGCACCTTGCCGTTGCTCATCATCGGCTTGAGCGCGCCCAATGCGACTTCGCCGTCGGCCTCGCGTTTGAAGTAGATGTTGAAAAAGGCGCTGAACCGGTGCCAGGCGATGCCCATGGTCATCGTGCGGGCGATGACGAACAGCCAGATCGTGGCGCTCATCAGCTTGACGAACGCGAACACCGAGACCAGGTTCGGGCTGGCGGGCAGCAGCTCGCCGATCGGCTGCGAAACGAACGCGGCCCAGACCGGGGTCTCGTGGACGTTCATCGCGGACTTCGCGGCGCGGACGCCGATGATGCCGATGCCCTCGATGAGCACGACGGCCTCGATGAAGTACGCCCAGGTGAAGTTGGAGCCCTGGAAGCGGGACTGCCGGTCGGCGCGGCGCGGGTGGTTCTTCTGGCGGATCCAGATCAGGACCAGGATGCCGACGATGGTGCCGACGCCGAGCAGCTCCATGAGCAGCTGGAACAGCGACCAGTCGTCGAGGATGGGCCAGCCCCACGTCGGGACGAAGACTTCGCCGTACGCCTCGAACAGGGCCAGCGACCCGATCAGGAAGCCCCACATGACCAGCCAGTGCGCCGGGCCGACGCTTTTGACCTTGTTCATCCGGGTGTGCGCGGCGAATTCCTTGATCAAGGTCTTCAGCCGGGGAACGAACGGGCCGTTGCGGGTCGAGTCGGGCTGACCGAGGCGGATCACCCGCACGAAGCGGGCGATGGTCGCGGCGAACATGCCCCAGGCGACGACGCTGAGCAGGACCGCGATCCCGCCGAGCGTCAGCTGTACAGCGCCCATCTTCGGGTGCCTTTCGTCCGAGTGAAGCTGTGGTGGTTCGGGCAGACTAATGCTTCTTACTGATGGGTAACCCACTGGCCGCGCCCAAGTCCCACCGATGTGGTGTATGCCTCTCTTTGTTTTGAGACGATCGTCCAGGTACTTTCATGCCATGGGTGGATATCTTCTTCTCGCGCTGGCCGTGGTCGCCGAGGTCTCCGCGACGGTCTCCTTGAAGCTCTCCGAGGGCTTCAGCAAGGTGGGTCCGTCGATCGTGGTCGCCGTCGGATACGCCGTCGCGTTCGTCGCGCTCGCGTACGTTCTGAAGGCCGGTGTGCCGGTGAGCGTCGCGTACGCGATCTGGGCCGCGGCCGGGGTCGCGCTGGTGGCGACGATCGGCATCGTCTTCTTCAAGGAGCCGGTCAACCTCGCCGTGATCGGCGGGCTGGTGCTGGTGATCGGTGGTGTCGTGTTGATCGAGGCAGGGAGCGCGCGTTAAGTGAAGATCCAGGTCGACGGCCGGAAGGCCAGGGGCGAGAAGCGGCGCGAGGAGATCATCGCGGCCGCGTTGCGGGTGATCGAGCGGGACGGCGTCGCCGGTGTCACGCACCGGACGGTCGCCGCCGAGGCAGGCGTGCCGACGGCGTCGACGACCTACCACTTCTCCAGCCTCGACGATCTGCTGATCGCGACCCTCATCTCCTGCGCCAGGGATATGGCGACCGAGGTCTACTGGATGATCGACAGGGCGCGTTCGCGTGGCAGCCGCGGTGCCGAAGAGGTCGCCGGACTGCTCGCGCAGGCGCTGGGCCCGAGGCGCGGGCGGACGATGGCGGAGTACGAGCTGTACCTGCTGGCCGCGCGTAAACCCGAGCTGCGGCCTGCCGCGCGGCGCTGGCTGGACGTGCTCACCTCGATGGTCCGGCACGACGACGAGGTCGCCTTCCGGGTGTTTCTCGCCGGGATCGACGGCCTGCTGATCCAGGGCCTCATCGACGACGAGCCGCCCTCGGCCGACGAGCTGCGGCCGGTGGTGGACTACCTGCTGAAACCTCGTTGACCTGCCGGGTAATTTCGGCTCATGAGGACTGTCGGTGACTACGAACTGGACGACGACCCGGCACGGGTCGACCTCGACGTGGTGTGGAAGTGCCTGTCCACCGGCGCCTACTGGGGCAAATGGCGAGACCGCGAGGCGATCGAGAAGGTCTTCAGGAACGCGTGGCGCGTCGTGGGCGCGTATGAGACTTCGACAGGCCGCCTGGTCGGCTTCGCGCGGGCTTTCTCGGACACCATCGGCAGCGCCTACCTCGCCGACGTCTTCGTCGTCGAAGACGCGCGCGGCACGGGGCTTGGCAAGGAGTTGGTGCGGGAGATGATCGACAACGGGCCGGGTGCCGAGTTCCGGTGGATGCTGCACACCGCCGACGCACACGAGCTGTACCGGCCGTTCGGCTTCGGCGACCCGCCGGAAGGGCAGTACATGGAGCGGGGGCGCGCTAACGGCCAGGTTTAGCCCTCCGGCGCCCTCCGGATGTCATGAGGGGTCCCCATAGGACAAAATCTGTCCTATG